>DATIHV010000308.1:0-1788 GCA_035480295.1 Gammaproteobacteria bacterium | reverse complement strand
TTTGGATCTCTTTGAATTTGACCATCGTTAGGGCTTTGATCTACGCGTTCAATATTTGGTAGATATGGTTGCTGCGCAATTGGCCCTGCGACATTTTGGGCACTTATCATGTCGTGATATGTATCTAGTACAGGTTCACCTATAATTGCGGCACCAAAATGTTCGTTAAATTCAGCCAACTCTTCCTCTGAAAGCAACATCATAGCTGGACCTAACTTTCCGCCTTGGGCTAGTTGTCTGCGACCTGCGTTAGTTTTAAGATGTGCTCGCTCTTCAGCATCTAATAATGAAGTAGGGTCTTGTAGCACGTTGCCAAATGTTTCTATTGGCTTTTTTAACATTGCGTTTTTATGTACAGGAAATTTATGACGTGATTTTTTATGACGTTTGAAACTATGGCTCTCAATATCTGTTGAATGTTCTAACAAGTATAAAGTATCTACCGTGACTATATAATGTGGTTGTTCATCATAAGGCGGTCTTTCAGCTGGCTGCAACGGCGTAGGAACGTGTGGTACAAAGCCACCCGTACTGGAACGCCAACCTACACCAGAACTATTGCCTGCGCCTGACATACAAAACCCCGTGGCTAAATAAATTTAGACAGGGGGTATTAAAAACAGTTCAATTTTTGGCGCAGCTACACTTATTTCAAAGCTATAGACGCGGTTTGAATGTGCTGCACAAATGTCTGCAATGCAGCTTTAGGATCTTTGGCTTGGGTAATTGGTCTGCCGACAACCAGATAATTACTGCCGGATTTTACGGCATATTCTGGTGTTGCAACACGAACTTGATCTTGCTTTTGATCATCCAAGCGAATGCCTGGGGTAACAATCACAAAGTCGGTGCCAAATTCTTTGCCATGCGCGCGGATCATTTGTGCTTCTAGCGGCGAGCATACAACGCCATCTAATTGATGTTGTTTAGCTTTAAGCGCTAGCTTTAATACCGCATCTTGCATGTCGGCAAACTTGAATGTTGATTTTAATTCTGCTTCAGAAATGCTGGTCAAAATGGTTACGCCTAATATAATCGGCACACGTTTGCCAGGATTTGCTTTAGAAAAATCAACTACTGCTTGATGCGCTTGCGCTAGCATGTCATCTGATCCTGTGGTATGTACGGTAAGCATCCATACATTTAGATCTGCAGCTTGACGCACTGCTCCATAAACTGTATTTGGTATGTCTAAATACTTCATATCTAAAAATACATCGTAGCCTTTACTGTTGAAGTATTGGATCATCTTCGGACCTTCAGCAGTAAATAATTGCATACCAACTTTTAGTTTACACATTTTTGGATCTAATTTTTCAGCTAAAACGGCAGCTTGCTGCATATTTTCTACATCCATTGGCACTATAACTTGCGCCATTTTGTTTTCTTTGGCAGCCAGTGCTTCTCTTGCTTGCAAAACATGATCTAAAGTTGTAATCCCCATGATTGGGAAATCACCAATATGCGCTTTCTTGTCTTCGCGGCGATCTAATGCTACTGCTAAACCAACGACTTTACCGCCAGCTTTTTCAATGATTTCCATGCTTTGCTTAGTGGCCATACCAGTAGTTAATACATCATCTACTATCAACACGCGTTTGCCAGCAAGTTCGGCGCCAATTAATGTACCACCTTCGCCATGATCTTTGGCCTCTTTGCGGTTGAATGCATATGGGTAGTTAACAGCATGCTTTTCATACAAACTACGCGCTACAGCAACAGACAAAGGAATGCCTTTGTAAGCAGATCCAAAAATTACATCAAATTCAATTTTACTAGCAGCAATAA
>DATIHV010000307.1:0-2935 GCA_035480295.1 Gammaproteobacteria bacterium | reverse complement strand
TGCAAGCCTTATAGTGCAGTAGGTGCAACTCGCTAGAATGGTACGTCTGGATCTTGTGCTTTCATAAAAGCCACACATGCTCGGTGCCGTTCGGCGGGGCTAGGGGTTAACTGATGAAGCGCGTCTTTATTTAATCCAACTCCAGGATTCCAACCAATTTTTTCTAAATGCATGTATTTATTACGTAGAACTTGGCGCGGAACATTACGTTTGGCGAGATAAAATGATATGTACAAATCGTCGCTATTACGGCATTCGCGCGGCGCATTTTCTAAGGCAAAAATTGATGCATCAAAAAATTTAGGCCGGTATGCTATGCTGCCAAATCCTTCTAGAATTGCCACAAAGGCATTATTGCGCTTAACTGCTTTTAAGCCAATGCCATATAGGCTGTCAGTAATAATTTGCCCTTTGCGATTGTAGTGCGGATTCATGCCGGACAAGCCTATTGCGTAATTTGGATTACGTTTAGCTTTGTAGGCTAGGTACAACAAAATATTTTTAGGGTAGATGATATCATCATCAACGGTAATTAAAATTGCATCCGGCGGCAATTTTGCCTGTTCTAGCGTTCCCAGCAATTTAGTACCGGGGCCATAATCATTTGGCCGTAATACCGTTATACGTTTGTCATTAAGCAAATATTCTGGAATCACGTACTCGATATTATCGCGTTTGAAGACGTAAGGGATGTTCACGTATAGAGCTTTTAAAGGGATGTTTTCTGCCAATATGAAATTAATAACAGCGCGCATACTATGCACACGATAGGGCGTAGTTGTTAGCGAAACAACTATATGTTCGTTACGCAAACTAAAGCGCATCCACCATTCAAATAATGTTTGACGTATAGACCATGGAGTAATGATTAAAATGCTCAAGATACTGAGTAACACTATCTTGGTTTTATATCTTTGCAAGGTGTACAGCTTAAAATAGGAAAGTGGCACACCTACATTTTGTAGATGTACCACTCGCGGATATTAACAGTCGCGACAGCTGCCAGCGCAGATAGATCCACTTAAGTATGTATCTAGATTTGCTGTTGTGCCTTGTACAGAACATGTCCACGTTACAATGTTATTTGTAGTTGTTGGACTAAAGTTTAATGTCACTGTTTGTCCGTTAAGGAACGTTAAAGTAGAACTATTCAACACTGCTTGCACACCGGTATTACCGCCTGTGAAGTTTAGCGTTATGCTACTTACGTATGAGTCAGGAGCTGTTTGCACGATTTGTGTCGTAGAGCCTAAAGTATGCTTCTCGGCCCAAACATCGAGCTGATGGGACACGAGACTGTTTACTTCAGCCATCTTGGCACGATTTGTGTAGTCTCTGTATGATGGAACAGCAACGGCGGCTAACAATGCAACGATCGCTATAACCACCATAAGTTCAATTAGTGAGAAGCCTTTTGACGTTACTAATGATTTCATGTTTCTATCTACCCGATTCAGTATGGAAAAGTTATTTTAAATATAATACAAGCACACCTATTGTCAAATAGTACCTGGTTACATTTCTACATCAGTACACACGCTACGCCGTGCTTGTTTACATTGTATTTTATGATTTGAAAAGTTTACGTTGGGATGCAGATCAGTTAAGTGTCTAAGGCATGCTGCATATCGTTGCGCCTGACTTTTCCCTAGCTTCTCTTCTAACTTGAATAACGCATCTTCTTTGTAGCCAAATTGTTCTTGTCGTATATTGTACGTTTTAAGAGATTTGTTATGTAAGGTACGACGAGGAATGTTGTTAAGCGCTAAATGAAATGATAAATATAAGTCATCGCTGTTGTAACAAAATGCTGGCTCATTGCGAATATTATATATAGTGTCATTAAAAAATTTAGCACGATACGCAATGCCGGCAAACCCTTCTAATAACGGTACCGAGACACGATCCCGCATAATCTTAATGATGCCGCCTTCTTTATTCATCTCAAAATCAAGTATTGCCCCAGATACGCCTATAGCTTCATTGGGGTACATCTTTGCTCGAACCGCGAGCTGCATTACAAGATTAGGTGGATAACAGCTGTCATCATCTACAGAGATGATAATTGTGTCGTCTCGAAGCGGCGCATTTTTTAAAGCGCCAAGAATTTTTGTTGCCGGCCCATAATCTTCAGTACGTAGAATTGTGACATTCGGGTACACATCAAGCCAATCTGGGATTTTGTACTCTAAATTATCACGTTTAAAGATATAAGGTATGTTGATAAAGATTTGTCGAATTGGAATATTTTGTTGTGCCAAGCATTGCAATGGTGCTTCTAATTCTCTAATTCGATGCGGTGTGGTGGTCAATGATATCACGATATCCTGATTTTTAAGGTAATAGCGCGCCCACATGGTCCACAATGGTTCCCAATAATAATAAATGTTTAAACCACTGGCAGTAAATATAACTGCTGATATTAAAATAGTTTTTGTAAATTTGCTCATGCATATCCACGCAATAAAAATGCTCTAAGCTGATCCTATTAGATTGGAGCCAACAAATGCAACTACAAGATACAGTTACAGTTATTACCGGCGGTGCTTCTGGGTTAGGCGCAGCAGCAGCGCAACACTTAGCAAGTCTTGGCGCAAAAGTAGTGATTTTTGATGTGTCTGAAGAAGGGGTACAACGTGTCGCCAAGCAAGTTAACGGCTTAGGCGTAGTTTGTGATGTGACTGATGAACAAAGCGTTAAAAATGCTTTCGCATTAACTAAAAAACAATATGGACCAGCACGCGTTTGTGTTAATTTTGCCGGAATATTAGATGGTGGCCGTATTATTGCTAAAGATGGCCCTATGGATCTCAATCATTTTCGTAACGTAATCGATATCGATCTGATCGGCACATTTAATGTAATGCGCATCGCACTAGCTGATATGATCGAATGCAGTCCAATTGGAGAAGCAGAAGAGCGAGGCGTTGTTATC
>DATIHV010000306.1:0-4567 GCA_035480295.1 Gammaproteobacteria bacterium | reverse complement strand
TTTACAACATATAAGAGAATAAGAAAAAGAAATGATAGGGCTCCACTGATCGGGGCTTTTTTTTTGCATAAGTTTCTATAACGCACATTCCTGGCGCGCCATAGTAAATATCAGACCTTTCATATATACTCTAGCGATTTAATTCGGCCGAGACAATATTTAGTTAGGTTACTAAGGAGTTGCTAATGTCCCAAGCGTATTTACTTATAATTGTAAGCGGACTGCTTGCTATAGCATACGGTGCGATTACCGCCCTTATGATTATTAAGCTTCCAGCTGGAAATAGTCGGATGCAAGAAATTGCGTTGGCGATTCAGGAAGGAGCATCTGCATATTTAAATCGCCAATATAGAACGATTGCGCTAGTCGGCGTGATAATCGCTATAGCGTTATATTTATTGCTTGGACCATTGTCAGCGCTCGGTTTTGTTATAGGATCAGTTCTTTCTGCGCTTGCTGGATACATAGGAATGAATGTTTCCGTGCGTGCAAATGTGCGTACTACTGAAGCGGCTAGATCCGGTTTAAAGCCAGCATTAAATGTTTCGTTTCGCGCAGGTGCAGTCACCGGTATGCTGGTAGTTGGTTTGGGCTTACTCGGTGTTGGTTTATATTTTATGGCGTTGCGCCGTTTAGATGTTTCTGATCGTGTTCTTTTAGAATCATTAGTTGCGATGGGATTTGGTGCTTCGTTAATTTCTATATTTGCACGTTTAGGTGGCGGTATATTTACTAAAGGTGCGGACGTAGGTGCAGATCTAGTTGGTAAATTAGAAGCTGGAATTCCGGAAGACGATCCGCGCAACCCGGCCGTAATTGCAGATAATGTTGGCGACAATGTTGGCGATTGCGCAGGTATGGCGGCGGATTTGTTTGAAACTTACGCTGTAACAATTGTTGCGACAATGGTTTTGGGCAGTGTGTTAGCGGTTGGAGCTATTCGCGATAACATATTGTTGTATCCATTGTGCATCGGTGCAGTCTGTATTTTAGGATCTATAGTCGGTACATTTTTTGTACGTTTAGGATCAGATAACAGAATAATGTGGGCTTTATATAAAGGCCTGATCGCTACGTCGATTATTTCTGCAGGATTAATTTATCTCGTAACTAAGTGGTTGTTTGGCATGAGCGTGCCATTCGAAATTGGCTCTATGATTGTTACTGGGTTTAATTTGTTTACTTGTGCAATAGTAGGCTTGGTATTCACTGGATGTATTGTGTGGGTTACAGAATATTACACAGCTACTGATTACAGGCCAGTGCGTAGTATTGCTAAAGCATCTTTAACTGGACACGCTACCAATATTATTCAAGGTCTTGCGGTTTCGATGGAAGCAACAGCGGTTCCAGTATTGTTAATATGTGCGGCAATATTGATTTCGCATCTGTTTGCTGGTTTGTTTGGTATTGCTATAACCGTAACTAGCATGTTGTCACTAGCAGGTATGATTGTTGCAATTGACGCATATGGTCCAGTTACTGATAACGCTGGCGGTATTGCTGAAATGGCGCACTTGGATGAATCAGTGCGTACCATAACCGATGCGTTAGATGCTGTTGGTAATACTACCAAGGCAGTTACTAAAGGTTATGCGATAAGCTCTGCAGGACTTGCTGCGCTAGTATTATTTTCTGCGTACACAGAAGATTTAATTCATTATTTTCCGACTCTGAATATCCAATTTGTATTACAAGATCCATATGTAGTAGTTGGTTTGTTCATTGGCGGTTTATTGCCGTACATATTTTCTAGTTACGCGATGATGGCAGTAGGCCGTGCAGGTGGCCTCGTGGTGATTGAAGTAAGACGTCAGTTTAAAGAAATAGCTGGTATTATGACTGGCGAGGCGAAACCAGAATATGGTACAGCTGTAGATCTACTTACTAAAGCAGCTATTCGGGAAATGATCATTCCATCGTTGTTGCCAGTCTTGATGCCAGTAATTGTATTTTTTGCAATTAAAATACTTGCCGGTGGCATGGAGGAAGCATTTACCTGTTTAGGAGCAATGTTACTTGGCAGTATTGTGACCGGCTTGTTTGTTGCATTCTCTATGACATCTGGCGGGGGTGCATGGGATAATGCGAAGAAGTACATTGAATCGGGATCACACGGTGGTAAAGGTTCGGATGCACACAAAGCTGCAATAACAGGGGATACTGTTGGCGATCCGTATAAAGATACGGCAGGCCCTGCTATAAATCCTTTGGTTAAAATAATAAATATTGTTGCTTTAATACTGCTTGCAACAATTTCCCATTATACTTATTAAATGTCAGCTCCGGATTAACATTAGCGTGTTATCCGGACGGGGTCCCGCAGTTTATGGCGAACATCTACTGCGGGATAGGCAACCTAGCTATTGCATTTTCAGGATAAAAGAAGTTAAAATGCAAACTATAAGCAAGGGTAATACATGATCGATTTGTTTGTTAGTGAAGAAACACTTAAAGCTGCAGCTATTTCTATCAAAGATTGGATCACCATAAATCCAGCATGGGCTGGCTCTATAGTATTTTTACTATCAATGTCTGAATCCTTAGCAGTGATCGGTTTGTTCATCCCCGGTTTGCTTGTAATGGGTTTGATCGGCGGATTAGTCTATCTAGACATCTTGGATCTGATCCCCACTTTAACGTATGCAGTGTTAGGCGCAATTGCGGGCGACGGTATTAGTTATTATCTGGGTTATGCTTTTAAAGATCATTTGCCCAACTATTGGCCGTTTCGAAAATATCCGCAATGGCTACAACGCGGCAAGACGTTTTTTATTGATCATGGCAGCAAAAGCATAGTGATTGGACGTTTCGTCGGCCCAGTGCGACCGTTTATCCCGGTGGTTGCCGGTATGATGCACATGAGTCCGGGTGTATTCCTATTTGCCAATATCCTTTCCGCCTTATTATGGGCGCCGATTTATATGGTTCCCGGATTTGTTATCGCCGAAATATGGTTTCTCGATTAGTGAGATTTCTACTATGCCCGGCATAAATCGTTGATTTTCTGCCCCCGTGTAGTTACATCTTGACAAATCCCCTCATTTTATGAGAAAATATGTCACCTTTGTAACTGACTCGGATTGATAAATGCGCAAACCAGATAATAAACTTGTGAAAACCATGATGTTAGGCACTTTGGCCTTCATAATGATGTGTTCCTGTAAGGTTTATGCGAAAGAAACCGTTATCGTCAAATGCACTAGACCCGCAATTGAGCGACGAGCAGGGCAGCCGGCAAAGGCCGCGGTATCGTACCAAGATTTTGCATGTGCAGATAATGAAATCATGGAAGTGCTAAAGGTGGAAACACACGAACCTGCATCTGAAAAACCAGGTTTACGTGAATACGAAAAAGTGGTACTAAAACGCACTTTCATACGCCAGATGCTAGAACGGATCTTAAATTCGTAGTACATTAGCCGAATGTCAAAACCATTACTAAACCTCAAACCGGCCGCTGTGGCGCATTTCACTGCATTACTAGAAAAAGAACAAGATGCGGGGCAACTGCATTTGCGCATTGAAGTAAATAATCCTGGCACATTACAAGCAGACGTTGGCATTACATTTTGCCCAGCCGGCGATCAAGATCCAGACGATTTAGCCATAAATTTTCCACATTTTATTTTATATGTAGATCAAAACTCGGTGCCGGCTTTGCGCGATGCCACGATTGATTACAAAACCAACGACAATAACCTTGGTGGGCAACTTTCGGTAAATGCCCCATTTATCAAAGGGGCGGCGCCAAACAAAGATGCACCATTACGCGAACGTGTTCAGTATATAATTGATAGTGAGATCAATCCGAATTTGGCCAGCCACGGTGGCTTTGTATCTTTGCAAGATATAGTAGATAATACAAAGGTAGTGGTGCGATTCGGTGGTGGCTGTCATGGTTGCGGAATGGCCGATGTGACTTTGAAATCAGGGATTGAAAAAACTCTGCGTCAACAATGTCCAGATATCACTGACGTATTAGACGCTACCGATCATGCGCTAGGGGAAAACCCGTATTACGTAAAAGGAAGTTAGTATGTTTTTTAACACACGGAAGTTTAAGCGCAACTATGTAAGCGAGATCGATCAATTCTTGCAAGAATTAAATAACCTGCCCGGTGCTAGATCCAATTCCCGTATTGAAACCGAACACAAACATCAACGTATTTTTGCGCTACGTGATAATGCCCACCTTGCTTTAAATGAAGAGATGCAGTGGAAAAATTTCTAGATTATTGGCGTGCTTGCGTCCAGTTGCAGCAGTTGCATATTATTAATGCAAATCATGTTGCTGAATTTACACAGACTATGCCACGAGCTGCGTGCACAAATGGCAAGTTATCATCACCATCTACATTGACCGGGACCATAGCAGTAGCGCCATATTACGCTAAAAAACAAAATCAATATTTTATTCCGTGTTTGCTCTTGGTAGAACTCAATGCCAACGGCGAATTTTGCGCACAACGTTATTTGAGTTTTCCGATTATTCCACATTCAGTGTTAGAGCCAGCAGCGCTATGTCCAATAAGCATGGGATCGGCAGAAAATTTTAACGATTATA
>DATIHV010000305.1:0-4987 GCA_035480295.1 Gammaproteobacteria bacterium | reverse complement strand
CATCCAGCGACAAATACTCCTTAGTCGCATCTGTCAGTTTGGCTACAAATATTCTCCACGATTGTATATACCCGCATAACATTTTTATTTATTTCTAATCGATACCATGAAAGCACTCCTTTTTTTGAACTAATGGTCAATTTCCCTGTCAATATAAATAGTTTGATGGGAGTAGAGATCATGAAACTTATAGAACTATTAATATTACTTGGAATTTTACCTCTAGGTACTGAAGCAGGGCGTGATCTTAGAGGTGGTGTCCAAACGGAATCACTTGAACTTGTACCAGATCAAACTCAATTTATTGTTTTTGATAACCCCAACCCTAGGAATGATATTTACGTACAATTCGGTAAAAATGAACAGTCAATTGTTTTTGACATCTCCAAGACCCAAATTAACTATGTAAAAGTCGGTTCAGAATTCCCAACTCATCCCACACAAGTAACTAGCAAAAATAGAAAGACTGGCGCACCTATCTATCGTACAATCGATGTCCCTGACGTTGCAGGTTTGTGGATTAGTACAATTCCACCGATTATAAGAAACAATCAGCCGCTGATAATTCAAGTTACCTATTATAAAGATGGTAACTTTTATTTATATATACCAGTAGGTGGTACAGGAGTAGGGAATTTTGTCTCAGTTTCTACGCAGTCAACTCCAGCAAAATTACGATCATTGAGGGATGTGCTTCGTAATGTAGAAGTTGGCTCAAAAAGCCGATTTGTAATTACGGATCAAAATCCAAACGAATATGAAGCGAACCAAGCGCCATCTATGCCTACCACACCAACTCCAACAATTTGGAGTTACAATGGTCAAACTTCAACACCATTCCCAACCCAGAACCCAGCCTATACTCCACCACCAACTCCAACTGCATTGTGGGAAGAAGGGCGACGTCTCTCAAAAACAACTCCAGGCGCAGGGCACTATACGTATCCCGACAGCAGTGCTTTCAATTCCTATGCATTAACAGATCAAGAAGTAATACATGGTGAAAATTTAGTCACTGGTTCAACAATAGAATTACAAGATAATCAACGCATCGCGGTGCAAGTTGATAATACAAAAACCGTAGCTTTTGAATTTAGTGATGATAATGGAAATTGGGTTAGATTTATTCAAACCAATGATTTAGCTTTACAAAAAAGAATGAGCAAAGGTTTAGTAGATACAGATCTTCAAGGAAACTTTTATGCTACTTACATGTCGAAAGGTGTTGGCGCTATTTATGAAGGCGTAATCGATGGAAAGCCATTCGGACCAGTACTTGCGAGCACGTTACCGTGGTGCTTACAACCACACACTAGAGGCAAAAGTGGACCACAGAAAAATCATGCCGGTACTTATATTGCTCAAGTAGGATTCGTTAATAGCTCCGGACAGGCTCCTGCGGTGGGTTATGCTACACCACGAGCAGAGGACACATGGGCTAATACCTGGAACATTAAAGATTTTGCCTTTCGTAATGGGCAATATGATTTTAATGCCCAAGTTCCTTCAGTTGATACACGCGTAGAAGTGCCTGGGTATACTGATCAAGATTACCATTTATTACATACCTCACAAGCAGCGCATTTACAGGGAATTATGCGAGGGATGAAACATGTGCAGATTACGGCAGATCACGGTGCCAAAATTAGCCTGGCTCCTTCAACCCATCATCGCAATTTGAGTGCCAAAAACGTATAACTTTAAGTAACTTTAGCAACATCTAGAGAATCAAGTGGAAAATATTCTTTAGAAGTTGCGTTATAACTAAAAATCTGCCCGCTTTGTATATCAAAAAACCATAAATGAATAATTAATTTTTGTTGATCTAAGCGTTGCTTTATCCATGGAAACGTTAAGCAATTTCTATATGATTCATTTAAGGCGTGCTTGGCGCAATTATCTACATCATGCTGCCCTGTCCCAGCATGTTTGATCACTGATACCCAATTGGTAATAAAGTCATCTTGTGCAGGCTCTGCGGAATTACTATTTAACAGCGCTTGAATGCCACCACATTGGCTATGCCCCAGAAGAATTAAATGTTTAACTTGTAAAAAGCAAATCCCGAATTCTAATGCAGCACTGGTACCATGATGCGCTTCGTCTTTTTCAAATGGTGGGACTATATTCGCCACGTTGCGTACTACGAATAGATCACCTGGATCACATTGCAAAATCAACGCCGGATCAACCCGTGAATCGCAACAAGCAACTACCATTACTTTTGGCTGTTGCCCGTACTTACTCAAATATTGCATGACGTCTTTGTCGCCATGCACATATTTATCTCTAAATCCTTGATAGCCTTGGATTATTTTATTGAAACTTTCTTCCATGATTGCGTCGTCACTCAGTATGCGCCGTATCCGCAGTTTCTAACGCTAACCATGTTTGCAAGGCAGCGATTATTTTTTCTGCTTGATCGGCACTAGAAATATTAAATTTAGAACGTTGCTTGTATTCACCGTTCTTCTTTTGATAGCGGCGTATAGTGTATTTATCCGCACTGTACTGTTCTTTCTTTTGATCCCAATCTTGATAGCGGTAAATTATAGTGGACCATGCGCCTTTGGTAAGGATAATTTTGTCCAGCTGCTTGACTGTTTCAACGCCATCTTCAAAATAAGTTACGCTTAAGTCATCTACTGTTTCACTCATGCATGGCTCCTAATTTTGTTTCTATGATGTGCTGCATTATCGCGCGACATAACTGCTTTGTACCATCCCCACTAATACTAGAAATAGTAAACATGGGCGCGGTCCAATGCAACTGTTGTTTGATCTTAGCACTTAAACTAGCAAGTTCATCAGCTGGAATTAAATCAATTTTATTTAATACTAACCAGCATGGTTTAGCGGCTAAGTCAGGACTGTACTTCTCTAATTCATTTCTAAGTTTACGCACTGATTCTACAGGATCGACATTGTCTATCGGCGCAATATCAACTAAATGTAAAATCAAATTAGTGCGTGTTAAATGGCGCAAAAATTGTAACCCTAAGCCTGCGCCTTCGGCCGCGCCTTCAATGACTCCAGGGATATCTGCAATCACAAAGCTTTGCCCTTCATTGACGCGTACTACGCCTAAGTTTGGATGTAACGTTGTAAATGGGTAATCAGCAACCTTCGGTGTGGCAGCAGATACAGATCGAATAAAGGTTGATTTACCAGCATTAGGCATGCCGAACAAACCTACATCAGCTAATAAACGCAACTCTAAATGCAATTCACGTTCTTCGCCCTCAGTACCTTTAGTAGTCTTACGCGGTGCACGATTCACACTGCTTTTAAAACGCAGATTACCTAAACCATGAAACCCACCTTGCGCTACGATCGCACGCTCACCAGGCTCTTTTATGTCGGCGATTTGTTCGCCAGTTTCTACGTTCCATACAATGGTGCCAACTGGCACGGGTAATACTAAATCGTTACCACTACGGCCAGTACAATTACTACCTTCACCAGGGCGGCCATTTTCAGCACGATGTAAACGGTTAAAGCGATAATCGATTAAAGTATTTATGCCTGGATCAGCTTGGAGGTAAACGCTACCGCCATCACCACCGTCGCCACCGTTAGGGCCACCGAATGGAATGTTCTTTTCACGCCTAAAACTCATGCAACCATCACCGCCTTTACCAGCGTGGACTATTATTGTTGCTTCATCTACAAACTTCATTTAAATACTCTTTATTAAATCAAAGTGCAAAAAAAAACCCCGCGCAAACGAGGTTCCTTTTTAATCTGCAAAACAGAATTAAGCCGCTTGGCCTTCTTCTTGCGGAATAATACTAACGCAACGACGCTTGTTTGGTCCGGTAACATGGAATTTTACCCAACCAGTTGCTTTCGCAAACAATGTGTCATCACCACCACGGCCAACATGCGTACCAGGGTGGAATTGCGTGCCACGCTGACGTACTAAAATGCTACCGGCAGTTACTAACTGTCCACCAAAACGTTTAATACCTAGGTACTTTGGGCCGGAGTCACGACCGTTCTTGGTACTACCGCCCGCTTTCTTATGTGCCATTTATGTATCCTCTTTAAGATCCCCGATAAACGCTACGCGTTTTCGGGGATGACATTTAACTATGCAGCTTCTATTGCTGTAATTCTAACCTGTGTGTACCACTGACGATGACCCATGCGCTTCATATGGTGTTTACGGCGCTTAATCTTAATGATACGAATCTTGTCTTCACGACCTTGCTCTTCAATAATGCCGGTCACTTTGTAGCCAGTAACGAGTGGGTTCCCAATTTTAACGGAATCGCCTTCGCCTACTAGCAAAATCTGGTCAAATGTCACGGTTGCGCCGGTTTCTTGCTCGATTTTCGCCACGTGAAGATATTGGCCTTCCTGTACTCGGTATTGCTTGCCGCCGCTTTTGATAACCGCGTATGCGCCCATCGCCGTACTCCCAATTAATTCTTGTTAAGGTAAGGCGAATATGTTACGAAAAAGGCGCCCAACTAGCAAGGGCTGGCCACAAATTTTTTCAAAAAGGTTGCGACTCTTGGTAGGTTAGGGCTATATTCGTTGCTATTACCCTAATATTAACCAGAATTCATGCTACTAACCAGCCTAAAATCGGCAGTTGCCGAGGATTTAAACAAAGTTGACAAACTAATAGTATCAAGTTTGTACTCGCAAATCCCGCTCATCCAAGACATTGGCAAATATATAATACAAGGTGGCTGTAAGCGCATTAGACCGTTCCTACTCCTAGTTGCCGCGAAAGCTTGTGGCTATAGCGGCGAGCAGCATATACCAATGGCCACAGTCATTGAGTTTATTCATACGGCCACGTTATTACATGACGACGTGGTAGACGAAGCAATTTTACGTCGCGGTTGTCCCACAGCTAATAACAAATGGGGTAATCAAACTGCCGTGCTAGTTGGCGATTTTTTATATTCGCGATCTTTTCAGCTCATGATGCAAGTGCAAAATATGGAAATCCTGCGCATCATTGCCGATGCAA
>DATIHV010000304.1:0-5449 GCA_035480295.1 Gammaproteobacteria bacterium | reverse complement strand
GCACGGTGCGAAATAGACTTATCGCCAGGGATCTTTAAATTACCTTGCAAAGAAGACTTAGGTTGTATGCGTAATTTACTTATCATGTGAGATTTGTGCGCTTCTCATGCAAATATGTAAAAAGTCTAGATAAAACAGAGCTATGGACTTTGGAACCAGTTTGATATAACTGCCAAATTGCAACTTCAGGAAAAGTGAGATAAATTTGAAGCAGTTTCATAGTTCTTGTATCGCTACTAATTCCAGCCTCAATTTTTTGCAGAGTTACTTTACTAATCCCAAAGGCATCTGCAAAATCATGTTGCGAAATATTTAAATTTTGACGCAATTTTTTGACATCTTCAATCGAAAATGACGCTTTATATGTTTTTTCAAAAATAAAGCTAGATGGCCCTCGCCCCCCAATTGACCCCAATAAAATAATAGGATTAGTTTCATCTATAGAAATACTCTGTGCACGACAATAATCTGCGTACGCAGGGTTTTCTCTATCTGGTATCCGATCCACAAATGCAGGAAACAACTGCCCTTTTTTTGATATGTGCGTAATTTTAAAAAGATCCAGCTCTGGACTAATCGCAATTGCATTTTTTAAATGTGTATAGTTTTCGTCATACCGTAATATATATACGTCGCGATTTTCATCATAAAGTAATTCCCCAACATATATTTTACGTGTTGTTAATTCATGAAAAATTAACAATCTACTTGGATCAATTTTGAGACTTGAATTCATCATGTAACTCCATGTATCGTTTATGAATCAATTTTTTTAGAGCATCCTTCATAAGTGGACTGCAAAAACTATCTGCAACTAAATCCATGATCTTTTGCATGCTCCGCAATGATAGTTTTGTGTAGAATCGTGAAATTTCATTTTCAAAACCAAGTTTACGTAATTCGATCACGTAATCTTGCATACTAGGCTCGTCAGTATGTGCCGTAGCAATCCTCCCTGTCGGGTTATGATCCGCCCTAAGCATATTGCCACTTTCTAAACTCAAATAAGAAACGTTATCGTAAATAGGTGCTAGTGAGGTATTATTATGCGTCACCAGAAAACCAAGATTTCTTCCATGCCGATCATGATTACCAATCAAAGCATCGAACAATATCGTTCCAACTAATGTTCGCACATCGTATGGACGTTTTGCATACTTAGCTACTGTTGCAATCAAATCCTTGCAGTTATGTTGCGCCCCGTCTCTAAAATGATAAATATGTTGCAAGTCCGTCGGTATAGTATGATGAGTAAAGTTTTCCGTTACAAATGCAACGTCACCTTCAAAATTAATTATATAAAATTTTGCTACAGGTATACCTAACTCATCTGCAATTTGGTTGCAAAGATATTCGACCTCTGGCAACTCAGGAGCCTCGGCCTGGCGCATCTTGATAATAAATGAACGGTTATTTAAATAAGCCGAATATTTCTTAAATTTGCCATGAAAGAAACTATTGTTTTCCGCTGTGATATCAATACTATCCTCACCAGATGCGCTGGATCTCCTTATAAGGCCTGCGAAAGAAACTTTAGATGGCACTTTAAACCACTCGCAGAAGCAGGCATCATGCATCCCATAATGACCAGGCATTGCCTCCATGGGTTTTAAGCATTTTAAGCAGTACATTATGAACCTCAGTTGATATCTATAGATATCAAGTATAGCATGACATCTATAGATATCAAGTATAACATGACATCTATAGATATCATCGACCGGGATTATTTGCATATACACTATACGTAGGTTTCTCTGCTAATTGACTGAATTTTGGTTCTCTGACTATGATTAAGTAAAGGTTTTAAAGGAATAAGATAGTGCTGAACCATAAACTAGCACGGATGGCTGGATCTGCGTTACTGATTATTTCCTGTCAGGTTACAGCGGCTGAAGAAGCCAATATACCTGCAAAAGGCATAAACTCGCCTAATGCATTACAGCCCAGCAAAGAACCCGTGCAAGCAGCGCCGCAGCCCAGCACAATTCCACAACCGGCTTCAACTGCACAACAACCAGTTGCCGCACAACCTGCACCACAGCAGCCAGCTGCAACACCACAACCTGCCGCAACACCTACCCCGATACAAGCACCGGTTAATACTGGCATACCACAATTGCCAAACTTTCAGAACCTTGATTTTAATGCGCTAAGCACGCAAATAACCAACGCCATAGACAGGGGTAACGATGCTATACATAATGCAGTGCAACGACCTGTTTCTTGGGACAATACAATTCAGCCGGTATTAGAACAAGTTGCGACTATCAAAAGTTTGTGGAATTTACTGGTTATTTTAAACAACGTAGCAAAAACAGATCAAACAACTGCCACCACAAATTCATTATTGCCCAAAATCAGCGCCTTTCATGGCAACCTATTGCACAATCTGCAATATTATGTTGCACTAAACAATCTAAAAAATGCCAAGGATTTTGCACAATTAAATGCCACACAGCAGCTTTTTGTGCAGCAAACATTGCAGGATTATAAACTTAATGGCGCTGAATTAAATAGCGCACAGCAGCAACGCTATGTGAAGATCATTTTACGTTTGCGCGATTTGGCTGATAAATATTTAAGCAATTTGTCTGCCGCTACCAATTCCTGGCAATTTTTTATTCCAAAACAAGATGAAGTAAGATTAGCTGGCATTCCTGACTTTATAGTCGAACAAGCAGCTGCTAAAGCACAAGCTGCCGGCAAAAATGGCTGGATTTTAACTTTAGATGACTCATGTTTAGTCGCAGTTGAAACGTACGCCAAAGATCGTAAATTGCGCGAAACTTTGTACAACGCTTTTGCAGTTCTGGCGTCTGCTCAAACTCATGATCCAGAACGCAAACATTGGGACAACACTGCAATTGTTGCAGAAACCCTACAATTACGGAAAGAACTTGCAACATTATTACGCTTTGACAATTTTGCAGCATACGCCAGCGCTGATCGACAACCACCGGATCCTGCGCAAGCAATGGAATTTTTACACGATTTGGCGCTTAAAATTAAACCAGCTGCTAGCAAGGAACTTGCAAGTTTACAAGACTTTGCAAAACTTGATAAATTGGACAAATTGCAAGCGTGGGACATTGCGTATTACGGACAATGGGATAAAGCGATGGTTGCGGCAGGCAGCCAAGCAAAAAGTAAAGAATATTTTAGAACTACCTCTGTATTGCAAGGATTATTTAATTTAGCCAGTATTTTGTTTAACATAGAAATTGCTGAGGTAAAAGATGCTTCTACCTGGAACAAAGACGTTAAATTATATAGCGTGAGTGATGTGCAGAATAAGATAATAGGCTATTTTTACTTAGATTTGTACGCTAGAGATGGCAAGGACACTACTGATAAAACATTAATTTATCTTTCCAAGCTGCATATGAAACAAGATTTAGCTCCAGTAACAGTGATTAGCACAAACATAAGTACTAATATCGGCTTGATTTCACATTATGATGCCATTCGCGTATTTGCGCAATTTGGTGAAATGCTGCAACGTAATTTGGCTGTATTTGACTATCCAAACCTGTCTTCAACAACTGGTATGACTTGGGATGCAATCGCATTATCTAATCAATACATGCAAAATTGGGCGTGGCAAAAAGAATTTTTACAGGACTTTGCTAACCAATATAAAACTGGTGCTAAATTGCCGGATGACGTATTCAATGCGTTACTTGCCGCCAATAATTTTGATGCCGCAATTGACTTGTTGCAGCAGCTACAATTAGCTATTTTTGATTTGCGCGTGCATTTAAATTTACCCGAAGATAAAAATAAATCCGCATTAGATATTTTTTACGACATTCGCAAGCAATATGAAATACTGCCTACAGTACCCATCGATGACTTACCAAATAGATTTAGCGAAACATTTACCACTGAATTTGCTGGTACATATTACAGTTACTATTGGGATAAAATGTTAGCGGCAGATGCATTTGCTGCCTTTACAGAAAACGGTTTATTTTCCGCAAAAATTGGCCATAAGTTTCGCGATACACTGCTAGAACAAGGCGGCCAAGCAAGTGTGTCTGATTTATTCACAAAATTTCGTGGTCGTCCGCCGCAAACAAAATTCATGCTGCTGCAAGCTGGCATTGGATCGTAGCCACCGCTCAAACTGTACAAAAAGATAGATCTTTTTTTGCTATACTCCGTATAAGTACGTATAAATACGCTGACGGTGCTGATAATGATTATAAAAAAATCCATAAATACTGCCTTAATTTGCATAGCTACTACGTTAATTTCCAGTGGTGCATATGCCGATGATCATCATGGCCACTATCATGATCATCATGATGGTGGAGATGTAGGATTCGGTCTTTATTTTGGATCGGGAGCAGGACCTTATTATCCTTATGGCTACGGTCCATATGGTTATGGCCCATATGGTTATGGACCTTATTATCCTTCCGGTACTTATGTTGTTATTGATGGTGATGGACGTGGTTATTCATCACATCATGCTTCTTCAGTGCAACCATCAGTTACTGTAATGAAAGCGCAAGTTGTGCTTTATGAACAAGGTTTTTATAAAGGATCTATAGACGGAGTTTATGGAGCACAAACCCAAGCAGCTTTGAAAGTCTATCAAAAAACCAATGATCTACCAGAAACTGGCTTATTAGATGATGCTACCTTGAAGAAAATGGGCGTACCAAAGAGTAAATAAGCCGCGTTAATATTCGGGCCTATTCCTCTTCAGATGTATCTTCCAATATACCTTCAACGCCAGCAATTTCTTCAACACGTTCAATACCAACTAAATGCTCGTCGGTACCTAGGCTAATCAAACGCACACCCTGCGTGTTACGTCCCACAAGCGAAATTTCATCGACGCGGGTACGCACTAAAGTGCCTTGATCGCTAATCAGCATTAATTCATCGCCTTCGAACACTTGTGCTGCACCAATTGCTTCGCCATTACGCTCGCTAGTTACAATGCCTATAACGCCCTGGCCACCACGACCGATTGTTGGAAACTCATCAGTTGCTGTACGTTTACCGAAACCATTCTTCGTGGCTAATAATATTGCGCCATCTGGTTGCAATACAATTAACGCGATTACTTTTTGCGCAGGCTGTAATTTAATACCACGTACACCTTTGGCTACACGGCCCATACAACGTACTTCTTCACACTTGAAGCGAATTGCTTTACCAGAGTCTGCTACCAATAGTACTTCGTCTTTATTCGTAGTCAGGCCAGCACCGATTAAATGATCGCCCTCTTCCAAATCTATAGCAATGATGCCACTAGCACGCGGCTTGCTAAATTCTGTTACTGCAACCTGTTTAACTGTACCATTAGTTGTCGCCATGAATATCGCCGTGTCTTCGGCGTATTCGCGCACCGGTAATATTGCACTAATCTTTTCGTCCGCATGCAAAGGCAACATGTTGATGATCGGACGGCCCTTCGATAAGCGGCCACCAA
>DATIHV010000303.1:0-1742 GCA_035480295.1 Gammaproteobacteria bacterium | reverse complement strand
TAAGGATAATGTTTAACATAAAACTTGATGATTTATGTGAAAAAACGACGAATTCCGGTCAAGTTCGCATGCTGCCTAATCCATCTGCGGAAAATATAATGAAGGTCGTATTAGAAAAATTGCGCGTGCAGTTCAAGCTTGATCAGAAAGAAATCGACATCGACGACAAAATTGAGCAACTAGCAACTTTGGTTGATGGCCTTTTGAATGTGGTGAAAACGGAACAAAATGATCTTGAATCTCGCCGCTATTTGCCAGACAGTGCGGCTAATATTATGGCCTTCACGCCGCTAAAGCGGTTTGTTGCCCAAAGAAACGAACCACTGGATGAGTTGATCGATCTTTTAAGTCACTATCAAGCACAAGTCGCTAATTTAAAACTAACCAGTCACAATTCACCTAAGGTGGTGTTGGTAGTCGTAGGATCATGATTGAACTCAACGTGCCATTTATGGAAAAGGATGAAGCAAAGCGTTTAGGCGCGCGCTGGAACGGCGCATCTAAACGTTGGTACGTGCCTAGTGGAGTCGATGCAACGCTATTTGCGCGTTGGTTGCCAGATGACGTTGCAGTATTAGACGATATCGTGCCAGAAACTAGCGGCGCACTAGAAAAACAAACACGCACTGAATATTCTTTGTCTGCATTCTTGTACAAGGTTAGCGATGTAATTCAACGCCACTTTGCTACTGCGGCATGGATCAGCGCTGAGATCAGTGAATTGCGCACCAATAAGGGGCACATGTTTATTACTTTGGTTGAACATGATGATCAGGGTAACATGATGGCACGCACTTCTGCGCGTATTTGGCAGACTCAGGTAGAGCAAATTAATGGTAAGTTTGCGCTTGGCACTGGTTCCAATTTAGAAGCAGGAATAAAAGTATTAGTATTTGCTAGAGTGGAGTTTCATCCGCAATATGGCATGTCGCTGTTCATTGATGACATTGATCCATCATATACCCTCGGTGACATGGCAGCGAAGCTGGCTAAGATCCGCGAAGTATTAACTGCAGAAAAAATTATCCATAAAAATAAAGAGTTACCTAAACCGATTGATTTTACGCGCGTAGCTGTGATCAGCCCGCAAAACGCTGCCGGCTTGGGTGACTTTAATCGCGAAGCGGAAATTTTACGCAACAATAACTTGTGTGACTTTGTATACTTCACTGCGTTGTTCCAAGGAGAGGGCGCACCGAAGGAGATTTGCCGCGCTTTAGATTTGGCACTCAAAGAACATGCAAACAAACCGTTTGACGCAATTGTGATAATCAGGGGCGGTGGTGCGTTATCCGATTTGGCTTGGCTAAACAATGAACAATTGGCGCGCGCGGTTTGCTTGTGTCCGGTACATGTTATGGCGGGAATAGGCCATGAACGCGATTATACCATTATCGATGAAGTGGCTGGTGAGCGCTTCGATACACCGTCAAAAGTAATACAGCGCATTTTCAATTTGATCACCGGCAATGCAATTGAGGCAGAAAACCGTTATCAAGAAATTTCGCAAGCTGCATTGAATATCGTGCATAGAATTGAAGAGCGCATAGGTTTTATGTATCAGCAGATAGGAACTCAAGCGCAGCAATATTGTGTGATGCTGGAAAAACAATTGCAGTCGCTGATTAGTGAAATCTTAAGTCAAAGCCCAAAGCAAATTCTGCGCAAAGGCTTTGCTTTGATTTCAGCCAGAGATGGCAGGGTGGTTACATCAAAAGAAGTTGCGGTAGCAGAGCAACATT
>DATIHV010000302.1:0-2938 GCA_035480295.1 Gammaproteobacteria bacterium | reverse complement strand
TATAGTACTGCGCATATTGCACATATTTGGTTAGCTTATTGCAAAATGGAGAGTCAGATGACAAATACTGCGTTGGTAATCATAGACATGCAAAATGATCACGTTTTGCCAGAAATATATGCTCCGAACCAGTCAACATTTGAAATCTTACCCAAGCTGCAACAACTATTGAACCATTTTCGCAGCAAGAAACAACACGTGTTTCATGTTATTCGTGCCTATCGTGCGGATGGTAGCGATGTTGAATTCATGCGCGAAGATAGCTTTAAAAAACGCCCACGCTGTGTGCCCGGCACACATGGTTATGAAATTCCTACCCAACTTGCACCGTTGTCAGACGAGTACATAGTTACCAAACCACGTTTCAGTGCATTCATGGGTACTGAATTTGATTTTCTATTACGTCGCTTGCAAATCGATCACCTGGTTATTGCCGGCACACAAGCACCAAATTGTGTGCGTTGCACTATATATGACGCGATTTCATTGGAATATAGAGTGACAGCAATTCCAGACGCAATTGCAGCGCGTAATCCAGAAGTACATACAGCGAATATTACCGATTTTAAGAATTTAGGCGTGCCCTGCTTAAATGTACAAGAGTTTATTCAAGGCAACTAAATTTAGAGAGTGATAAGTTTTCCATATCCAACAAAAATAAAGGAGGAACAAAATGCCGAAACCTATCCCAAACAAAATCTCCTTAGTCATGGTAAATTTGCATGGCACACTAGTCAATACACCAAAAATAGCATTTGAATCTTACCGCCAGACATTGAGTGAATCGGGTATTTCTTTAACTTTTGATGAATACAAACAATATATTGGAACATCATCCAAAACTAAGATGGCTCAAATTCTTGCCGATAAACATATTGATCTCAATCCAGCTGAAGTAGCTGCCTTGAATAAAAGAAAAACTGTAATTTACGACAGTTTGCTTACGAAGGATGTACAAATTGCTAGTGTTATTGAAGCATTAAAAGAATTTTCCAAAGCACAAATAAAAATTGTCCTCGTATCAAATACCTCACAGGAAAGAATTCAGAGTGTTTTAAAAGACGCAGAGATCTCCATTAAATTTGACCACATTCTTTCTGATGATTTCAAACCAGAAGCTCATACGTCTGTCTATGAATCCGTTGCATCAATAATGGCAATGCCTCTAGCGCAATGTGTTGTTATAGAAGATTCGAAAGGAATACAGGAAGCAGCGAGGGCAGGCATGTATGTAGTTGGCGTTAAAAGCGCGGATTGCCCTCTTGATTTAACTGGTGCCGATCTTGTAATAGATCATAACAATACGTCATGGTTCAAAGACTTTATGCCGAAGCCGTATAATTTTTTGCAGCTATTCACAGTTAAAAACGCTTTACTGGCAGGCGCGTTAATTGGACTCGGAACTGGCCTTTATATCGGAACTAGAGATAGTCGCCCTACCCCATAACGCTGGCGCGTGACTAGCTAAGCAGAAATTGCACTGTGCATCCAGGAGGAGATGGTACCACCTCCTCTATGCATTTACGCAAAATCCTTTCTAGACGATCTTTACCGTTGTCATTCCATTGCAGTCCTTGTGCTTGATCTGGGCGAAAGAAGGTGGCCATTATTTCGGGATCATTAAAGCCTAGTTGATGAGCAGTGAACCACTCTTTAATTACGGCAACACTCTCTCGATTTTTAGACAATATTGTATCGTATTGCATTAATAATCCCGATTTTTTCGGTGAATTAGCCTTTTCTAACGCACGCTCGGAATCCACAAAGCTATTAGCTATTTGCAGAAATTCGTTTTTTGCTGTTAGTTCCAAATTAGAAACGTATGTCTTTAATGATTTATATACACATTCATCATCACCTATGCCACGCAATTTTGTGCGTAATTTAATTCTCGGTGAACCTAACGATTGCCGAAGCGCTAATGCTTCATTGTCAAGCGCATTTAAATGCTCTTGCCGCAAAATTAACATCGCTTTAGCATCAACGCGTGCATCTTCTCTAGGAGCGCCGTGCAGAACAATCTCTTTGATATAATCTACTACTAAAACGCCACACGAAGTCACATCTGTTTGCATTGGACATGCATAGTAGCTGAATGAATATCTGTGCGCCAACTCACAATAATCCTCAAAAAATTTACTTCCCACCATGCTGCGCATACTTTCCGCAAAAGCACTGCGCGATTTAATATGCTTCTTTAAAATACTATCAAACAAATTTCCTATCTGTGGCTGTATTTTTCTCTCAAAATCACGCCCTCGATGTAAAGGATCAAAGACACCTATGTTAATGATTTGATTTTTTTTAAAACTAATTGCAAGCAGCATCCAGTGTTGATTGTTATCATTTAACGGTACCAGCAATATATGCGTTGGAATACTTAGCGCCATAGCCTCTAATAAAGATTTTTCAAATTTTCCCAGCCTAGAATCTGTATCGACCGCGCTACCGTTTAATATTTGTGGCACGCTAATTGTCACAGAGCAAGTTTCCGATCCATAAATATGCCCAGTTTCTGAGCGTTTAAAACAAACTATGCTATGCGGCTTTTGCTCTTTGTTTAAAACGGTGCCATGCTCAGCTAAAGCAAGCTTACTGGACGAGCGGCTTAACACGCTGTTATATGCGGCGCTCAAATAATCTTCGTCATATTTATATTTAGGATTTACGTCGTACGGCATTTTTCTTTTTCTTAGAAGCCACAAGCTTCGTTCTCTTGAGATATCGAAGTGCATTGTGCCACATTTAATACGGCCGTCAAGACATCTAGCAGTGTAATTGCACATATAAGAGAAGCTGTTCTCGCGTTGGCCAGATGGCACTTCATTTTGACATTAAAATTGCATTTTTATATAGTTAGTTGCGCGACAATTAGGCTAGCGTACACGTTAACAAAAATCAAAAAAAGACCAGATGATTGTGCGTAGAATACCTGCCA
>DATIHV010000301.1:0-3204 GCA_035480295.1 Gammaproteobacteria bacterium | reverse complement strand
GCGCTACAAGATTTTTTTGCCGGCAATAATCCTTTAAAAAAAATAGCTGACAACTATTTTGCAAATTGTGTGTCATTAAAGGCTATATACTTAAATGATACGCAAATCAAAGAAGTACCACATTTAGACGACAGTCTAAGTTTGGCTTGGTTACATTTAAATTCCAATCCAATCCAGCAATTTCCGCAAAAGTTTTTTAAATATTTGCAGCATTTAGACACTATATTTATTCAAAACACAAATCTGAAAGAATTGCCAAACTTATCGCATTGTAAAAAATTGCATGAAGTTTGGATTGATGACATTCACGTTCCGGCGCGGCATATCGCAGCTACAGCACAAATTGTGATTTGCAAGACGGAACAGTAGATTCTCAGCTAGACTCCGCTAAACTGTCGTTCCAATTCAGCAACTTTTTCTTCGTCTATTTTGCTAAACAACGTAATTTTGCCAGCAATACTTTTACCTGCAGGTAAACAAGTAAAATCTGCAGCTTGTGCAATTGGCACGGCTCCTGGATTACGTTCATCAGAAACCAAAGCTAAGATCTTTTCTGCGGTGCCAGGCATAATCGCCCAAGAAGTTATGGCAAACGTGCGCAATAAATGTAAACAATTACTCAGAATATAACCGGTACGTGCCATGTCTTGCTTTGCCACAGTCCAAGGTTGCTGTTGCGTAATATACTCATTGCCTAATGCCCATAATGCACGCATGTTAGCAGTGACATCGCGATATTTAAGCTCATTATGCGCCTTGTCTAACGCAGCACATAACGCGATAGTTTTTTGTTGTAGATCTGCATCGACGGATTGATCAGTATGATCTGGCACGGCGCTACTAAAATACTTTTCTACTAAAGTTAAAACCCGCGCAGTAAAATTGCCTAAACTATCGGCTAGATCATGATTGATAACTTTTGCAAAATCCGCAAAACTAAAATCAGAATCACTTGATTCAGGGACGCTGGCCATCAAATAATAACGCCAGTAATCTGCAGGGAATAATTCTAAAGCCGTGTCAGTAAATACGCCGCGCTTTTGGCTAGTAGAAAATTTACCGCCGGCATAAGTCAACCAATTAAAACCTTTGATATAATCAACCATTTTCCAGTTTTGCCCAGTACCCAGCAAAATCGCGGGCCACATCACCGCATGAAATGGCACATTATCTTTAGCCATAAATTGTGTGTATTGCACATTCTCTGGATGCTGCCACCATTGCTGCCATGCGTTGCGATCACCCGTAGTTGCTGCCCAATCTACAGTTATACTGATGTATCCATTCGGCGCATCGAACCACACGTAGAACACTTTATCTTCATAGCCTGGTTTAGGCACTGGAATGCCCCAATCTAAATCACGTGTTATGCAACGTTGCTCTAAACCTTCTTCCAACCATTTACGGATAATTCCAGAAACAACTTTAGATGGATTGTCCAAACTATCAGTCCATTGCTTTACTTTACCCTGTAACTTCGGCAAATCTAAAAATAAATGATGGGTTTCGCGTAACTCTAATTTATCTTTAGGATTTAAGCTCGATCTTGGGTTGATTAATTCAGTAGGATCTAACAACGCACCACAACCATCACATTGATCACCACGCGCTAAAGCGTAGTTACATTTAGGACATGTACCCGTGATATGCCTATCGGCCAAAAACCTTTCATCTGCTACGGAATAATATTGCTGTATAGTTTTTTCTACAATATAGCCATTTGCATCTAATGCTTTGAATATGCTTTGTGTTAGCTCGCGATTAGACGTCGTGGAAGTACGACCAAAGTGATCAAACGACAAATTAAACTGCTCGTAAATGTCTTTTTGCGTTTGATACATACCAGCACAATATTCAGCTACCGGTAAACCAGCCTCTTGGGCGGCGATTTCTGCCGGAGCGCCGTGATCATCAGTGCCACATATGTATAAAACTTCTTCGCCACGCTGGCGCAAATAACGCGCGTAAACATCCGCGGGTAACAAAGAACCGACTAAATTGCCTAGGTGTTTTATGCCGTTGATATACGGCAACGCGCTTGTTATAAGGTATTTTTTCATGAGCGGCAGTGTAACATATGCTTTGCTGCTATGGCTACTCTACCGACACAAAGACAGTTAAATTTCTAAAAGAATCAGCATGCCAAACAGTTATCGCGCCCATCTGCTACTTCCAACTGTATAGTTGCATGCTGGATATTGTGCTTTTCACGTAACACATCGGCTAAATGCATTGTAATCGCGGGACTAAAATTTTCCGGCGCAGTGATCACATGTACTGAAAGCGCTGTTTCAGTAGTACTCAAAGCCCAAATGTGTAAATCATGATATGCAATAATTGCCGGATTATTTTCAATATCTGCTATCACAGCATTTAAGTCTACCGAGCTTGGGACTGCTTGCATGATTAAGTCTAAAGATTCTTTAAATAACTTCCACACGCTGTATATGATCGTTAGACCAATAATTATGCCTAGGCCGGGATCGATGAAAACCCATTTCTTCCACAAAATAAACGCACCGCCAATTACAATTCCCGCAGATAGCAGCGTATCCAAAGTCATATTCAAAAATATGCTGAAAATATTTAGATCTTTTTCTCTGCCTTGCGCAAATAATAGTGCCGTGGTGCCATTGATCAAAACCCCAAGTAGCGCGATCCAAATTACCGTAATAGCCACAACTGGCTCCGGATTTAACAAGCGTGCGAAAGATTCCCACAGCAAATTGGCAATGGCAAAAATTAAGATTAACGAATTGATAAATGCAGCAAAAATAGTCGCGTTTTTAAAACCGTAAGTAAATCGACGCGTCGCTTGCCGCTGGGCAATCACATAACTGAACCACGCCAGGCAGAGACCTAGCACGTCGCTGGCGTTATGCAATGCATCAGCTAACAACGCAACTGAGTTTGCTTGCAAGCCATAAAATACTTCAATGCATATGAACGCGCTGTTAAGTATGACGCCTATTAGGAAGCGATGCTTGTTATAATTGCCTAGGATATCTTGCATGGTAACTCGGGCTATAATAGGATACTTAAGTAAGTATAATGCAAGTATTGCAAATGCATGTAGGATTTTAACATGAGCAAACTCAAAATTGACGAACACGTTCCAAGTTTTAGCGCAGCTAGCACTAAGGGTATTTTTAATTTAAAAAATCATGTGGGTAATTATGTAGTATTATATTTTTATCCTAAAGA
>DATIHV010000300.1:0-9591 GCA_035480295.1 Gammaproteobacteria bacterium | reverse complement strand
CTGCGTGATAAACGGCTTGCCGGTTTGCCAGCGCGTAGTATTTGAATACCAGCGGCTTTAGCAAACGGAGCTATGATTTCAACACCGATTTGAAAATCTTCATTTTTTTGACGACGTAGCCAGCGCACCGAGCCAATGCCCCAATCTTTATTGCCACTAGATAAGTTTTTAAATGCAACAACCTCTCCGGCTTGAAACGGTGGGTAACTTTTATCTTTGATTACAATGCAAAAGCCATGTGGATTTATATTTTCTATATTGTAGTCGTATATATGATAAAGAACTTCTGTGCTGACGGCTTCTTCTGTACCATCGCTGTCAACGTCATTTTTTGCCGCTTGAGTTTTTTCATCTTTCGCTTTGGCTTCTTCAGCCTGCGTAGATGATAAAATTTCGTCACGTTCTCTGGTTGGCTTCTCATCCTCATCCTCATTTTCTTCTTCGATCACTTCGTACGATTGTAAGTTCAAATGGCCCGAGAAGCTTTTTTTCGCGGTGCCTGTTTCATCAATATCTTTTTGCAAATTAATCGGATGTGGATTAAATTCTTTTTCGCCATTAACATAAAAGTACGCAGCATTTAAACTGAACACAATTCGAATTTGTGCTTGAATAGGAAAACGCTCCGCAGTGCGTTGAATTGTTTGTGACCAGACTTTAATTAATTTTGCAATCGTGGGTGCTGTTACGCTAAATTCCGGATCATTGGGGTTTTCAATTTTAGCTTTCAAATGATCGTGTTGCAGTTTGTCCAATACTTGTTTCAAATGTGTCACACTGTTTGCTAGATCTACCGCTATACAAGAAGGTGTAATTGGAGCTCGTCTAAAATTGGCCGATGTTGGAGGTTCATCTTTATCTAGATCAATAATATAAATCCCAGCTTTTTTATTTGGGATTTGATTTGCTTCGTACACAGTAGGCAATAATGCCCACATTTCTATTGCTTTGTTTAAAGAATGTTGTTCGCGTTGGCGCCATTGATACGGGTCGGTAGCATATAATAAAATAATATGCAGGTATGCCTGCAAAATACTAGTTTGATGATTTGGTGCAAATTGGCATGGAACCTTCATTTCTAACATATTACGCTTTTTGGCGTATTTATATAGCAAATGTACTTCGTGCCACGTGTTATCTAGCGTATATGTGTATAGTTGATATCTGCAGATCAATAAAACGTTCAAATAGTAATATATACGCACTATAACGGTTGCCATTAACAATATTTCATCTTGCGAAAGTTTTGGCTTATTATGTAATTCTTCCAGAATAAGTTTGTAATTATCCGCCATTAGCGTCAACAAAGTTTGGCGTAAATTTGCGATGATTAATTTGTGCTCGGTGAGAGGGGCCAGTTGCTCTATATAATGTCTTTTAAGAGAAGTACAAATTGTGCGATTGGGCGATCGCAGTAATTCCATTACAGCATAGCGTTCTTGCGCTGTCATTGGAGTTTCGCTAATATCAGTCAACTGTATAAAAAGCTTTTTTGCAGCCGCGCCGGTATCGGCCATAGGGAGTGCTTCGCACCACCTGGCAATTTCTTGCGCTGTCTGTTTCTTTTTCGGCGGTGTACTTGGCTTAATATCTAGAATCGATAGGCCAGTAGCGCCGATTTTTCTACTATTTGTCATATGCCTAAGTTTAAATCATTACGCTGGATTTATGTGGTGTTATGGCAATCTAGTTTGATTATTGGTAGGCACTTTATGTATTATGGGCGCAGAGCACTGGGCTATGGTCGCGTTATATTCACTGGTGACCTATATTGAGCGACATGCAGTGCATTTACACAGGATATTAAGCACATGGCCATATATAGTACAAACGAATTCAGAGCTGGTTTAAAGATTCTTTTAGATGGTTCCCCATATACCATTTTGGAAAATGAATTTGTAAAACCTGGAAAAGGTCAGGCTTTTAATCGTGTTAAAGTACGAAATCTCGAAACCGGGCGCGTCATAGAGCGGACATTCAAATCCGGTGAAACCGTAGAAGCTGCGGATATTGCTGAGTTAGAAATGCAATATATGTACAATGACGGCGCGGTTTGGCATTTCATGGATCCAAAATCATACGAACAAATTGAAATTCCTACAGAAGCTATTGGCGATGCTGCATTATGGATTAAAGAGCAAGATCTCTGCATGGTCCTATTATGGAATGGCGTTGCATTGTCTATAGTTCCACCAACCTTTGTAGTATTACAAATTGTGGAAACTGATCCTGGAGTGCGTGGTGATACCTCTGGCGGTGGCGGGAAGCCGGCTGAAGTTGAAACGGGTGCAGTGGTACGAGTACCGTTGTTCGTACAAACTGGTGAATACATTAAGATTGATACAAGAAGTGGTGAGTATGTCTCAAGAGTTAAATAATAATTGGCAACCTACGGCCAGTGTGCCAGCTCTGCAAGCCAGAGCAACGTTAAATCGGCAAATTCGTGAATTTTTTGCGGCGCGTAATGTAATGGAAGTTGAAACTCCATTGTTGTGTTCGCGTGCGGTGACTGATCCATATATCCAAGCGTTTGCAAGTGATGGTAAGTATTTACAAACCTCGCCTGAATATGCAATGAAACGATTGCTAGCGGCTGGATCGGGATCGATTTATCAAATATGTAAAGCATTTCGTCAAGAAGAAGCCGGCAATATGCATAACCCGGAATTCACAATGCTTGAATGGTATAGAACCGGATTTGATCATCAACAACTAATGCAAGAAATGGATGATTTGTTGCAATTGCTGCTTGATAGACCGGCAGCGATTAAGATTAGTTATCAGCAATTATTTCTAGACATGGTCGGGATCAATCCGCACACAGCCGATCTAGATGCGCTGCAAGCATGTGCTGCACAATGTGGTATTAACTTAACCGCTGCGGCTCTAGTTGGTTTAACTGTAACTGATTGGCTGCAATTAATAATGTCGCATGTAATAGAACCAAAAATGGTTGGACCCCGACCATGGATTGTGTATGGATTTCCTGTCGCACAAGCCGCCTTAGCTAGAATTGTGCAAGAAGACTGTCCGGTTGCGGCGCGTTTTGAGGTTTATATTGAAGGTATTGAATGCGCTAATGGTTATTACGAATTGCAAGATGCTGATGAACAAGCAAAACGTTTTGCTACCGACAACGCCATTCGTAGCAAGAACGGCATACACAATATGGAACCAGATGAGCGTTTATTATCTGCATTACGTGTTGGTTTGCCAGAATGTGCCGGGGTTACTTTAGGTCTAGATCGTGTATTAATGCTTAAACTACAGCAAAAATCTATTGCTAATGTTTTGGCATTTACGATCCATAATGCCTAAATACGTGTTGGCGAAACTTGGCGTATGCATATGTATCCTTACGTTTAATGCTTACGCCGATGTCACAAACCAGATTCAAGATCACATAGCCACACATTTTCCCGCGAATTTTACAGTCAATGAGACGCAAGTTGCGCAGTTAGCCTGGGCATTCGAGCACGATAAGCCGACACGTGACATGGACAGTCATCGCACTGTAGAATATAAATATGTTGAAATCAACAGGGCATTGACGCGCTTATATTGCGCGCGCTTGTTACGTTTAGGCAACCGCGATGCATATAATCAATTTGTGCGTGCACAATTAGCCACTGGCGTAAGGGATCCATTATCTTTTGTTAGTTTTACAAAGTTGGCACAGCATATTCAAAATTTATCGATGTTGGATTATGACTTATTGCAAACCGCAGCAATTTTGTCTGCTGTAAGTTTATCAAAGCCTGCGTCCGAGTTAGCGCAAGGGATCATGGACGGAGTTCCGGCCACAAATAAGATGGATTTTTTGGCCTTAACTTTGCGCAATAATGCGAATATTTATCCACTCGCGCAACAAATGCTGCAGGATCACACTACAGCTAAAAAATTGCTGTACATTTTATTTCCACCGCAAACCAACTTTAGACATATGCTATATACCGAAGGTGGCATTGGAATGTTTAAATATTTGCGCACTATGATTACACATGGTTTCATAGATCGTGAAGGCTTAGATTTATGGTATGCACATTGGATAGTTAATATTGCTGGTTTTAGAGGACACGTTGACAGTCGCGGCTCGTTATATCTAACTGAATCGGTAGCCAGCGCTATGCAAAAACTTCGAGGCCTGATCTATGAAATCCTTAATCACCCAAACTTTAACCCGTTACCGTCTTATTTGGAATACAGAGCACAACGCTTAGGCTATGGAAATTTATCTACAGATGATCGCCTGTTTATGACTCATCTGGGATGTTTGTTGCGCTTATATAATGCTGCCGATGGGCAAATATTACATAAATCCGTACAGCGCTTGTCTACACAGCAATTCGCAGCTGTAAAAAAATCATTCTATGCTGGTTTGCATGATCCTATGCAAAACACAGCACAGCATGTACCGGCTGTATTTGCCAATGGATTACGCATGACTAACGGGGATATTGCGCAAGTAATTACGCAGATTTTGCCTGCATATAATAAGATTTTGTTACTAGCAGAACAGCAGAAAATCACTGCGCCATTAAGTTTTGATGAATTGGCAGCGACAGATAGCGTAACATACTTGTTGAATAATCCTCCAAGTACGTTACGCTTTGAAATTGTGGAAAACGGGACGGTGTTGCTACAATCCCAGTATCGCAATTAATTGCTGTGATTGCTCTGCCGATAAACCCATGTGTGTTTTCAAGCGCTTTTGCATTTCAGTTATTGATGGTTTCTTGCCTATTTCTTTTTGCAAACCAGTTAACAATTCGCGGCCGCGAATGATTAAGGCTTCATTCGGCTGCCAATTTGCACTTGGTGCCGCAGCAGTTGATGGTGCCTGCTCTGGGACAGGTGCTGCAATTGGTGCTGGTTGTGCAATTTGCTCTAATTTAGGTCTCTTAGGTTGCACGATTTTAAGTGGTTTTGATTCAGCATTGCTTGGCACAATATTTAGATGTTCATTCTCTGAAATCGGCATTAATGGGTCGACTTTAATGTTTTCATGCGTATTGCCAAGATCATTATGCATCGCACCAACTTCAGTCGGTTGCGGATCGCCAAATCTAAATTCTGTGTTCTGACAAGCAACTAAAAATAAACTTGCAAGTGTAAGTGCTGCAATATTAAGTCTCATACATTCTCCCTAGATATCAGCGTTCCAATTTTTTGACCCATTTTTACATCCATATTTAGGGATACTGTTGGATCCCAGTTCATGGTTTGCGGTGGAAATAAAGTTATTACCGTGGATCCCAACTTGAATAAACCCATTTCCTCACCTTTGCCAATCACAATTGGCGCAACTTTATCATATTGTTCACTACGAATTTTTTTGGAGTGGGGTGGCGTAATCTTTCCCGCCCATACAGTTTCTATACTGCCTACTATCATAGCACCAACAAGCACGATTGCCATAGGCCCGGCGCTCGTTTCAAATATAGCCACCACACGTTCATTACGTGCAAATACGTTGGGGATATTGTCTGCGGCATGCGTATTGACCGAAAATAATTTACCCGGTACATAGATCATTTTTATTAACCGACCGCCCAGTGGCATATGTACGCGATGATAATCTTTAGGTGCTAAATAAACGGTAGCAAAAGTACCGTTTATAAAATGACTGGCGTTGCTATCATTTGCTAATAAATCTTGCACGGAATATGTATGCCCTTTAGCTTGCATGATTTGATTCTCGGTAATTTTACCGAATTGCGCTAGTGCTCCATCTGCTGGACTAATAATTGCTAGTGGATTGCTATCTATAGGCCTGAATTGTGGCTTTAGTTGCCGCGTAAAAAATTTATTGTATGAAGTATAAGCAAAAGGATCTTCCTGAATTGCTTCATGCATTTTTACTGCATAACGTTGAATAAAATAATTGATTAAAAAATTTTTAATCCACGTTACTTCGCAATTCGCGGATAAATCAGCAATTTTGGAAACTATTTTGTGCGGTAGTAAGTGTTGAGTTAATGTGCGCAAGGTTAGGCCTTATTGTTACGTGTTGGTTTCATTTCAGTTAAAATTTTTTGATAACTTAATAATCGTGTGTGCGAAATTTTACCTGCTTCTACGGCTGTCAGCAAGGCACATCCTGGTTCGTTATTGTGCAGGCAATTGCGGAATTTGCAATCATGCAAAAACGGCCGAAACTCTATAAAACCGCTTGCTAAAGTTGCGGGATCTAATTTCCATAGCGGAAATTCACGCATGCCGGGCGAATCAATCAAATTGCAATCCAATTCGGCTAGGTGATACAAGCGTGCCGTTGTAGTGGTATGCCGGCCGTGCGTATCTGCTAATGATAAATCGCCAATTTTAATATTTGCTTCAGGCATAAAGGTTGCGATAAGCGAAGATTTGCCAACGCCTGATTGACCAACAAAAACATTGGTTTTTTTAGCCATATGTGCATGCAACTGTGCTAAATTCAATAATTTTTTTGCGGACACAATAATGGTGCTAATGCCAATTTGCGCGTACACCTGGATTAATTCTAATAATTCGGTTTGCTTGGGATCTATAGGCAATAGATCTTCTTTATTTAATACAAGAATCGGGGTTACATTTTGTGCATCTGCGGCCAATAAATAGCGATCTATAGTAGTTTGATTCGGGGCAGGGCGCGGCGCAATAACGATAAATATTTGATCGACATTCGCCGCGACGGCGTGCATATTGTCGCGCGCATCGGGGCGCGATAATAAGCTTGTACGCGGCTCAATCGCTGTTACTACCCCGGTATTGCTAACTGAATCAAGCTGCCACTTGACGCGATCGCCTGGTACTATAGGTCCTAAATTTTGCCTTTTCTTGCAAATAATAACATTGCCAGCGTCATCAGTAATTTCTAAACTTTGGCCATGATGAGCAATTACTAAGCCAGACAACTCTTCAGAGTCTAGTAACTGGGCATGTTTGTTCGCAATGCGGCGCTGCTGCTGTTGGTTTATTTTACGTTTAGCCATAGGTTGCATATTATATTAAAGCGGGGGTTTGGGACATATCCTCTGATTTATTTACAAGGATATGGTGCTATATGACTGACAAAAGAAGCAACCTGATTTGGCTAGATTTAGAGATGACTGGCCTAAATCCACAAAAAGATCGCATTATAGAAATCGCTACGGTTGTTACAGATCATGATTTAAATATTCTGGCGCATGGACCGGAATTAGCGATTAACCAGCCTGTAGAGCTGCTTAAAGATATGGATGAATGGAATACCTCGCATCATACCAGCTCCGGTTTACTAGATAAGGTAATGCATAGCATAGTTACGGAGCAGGAAGCCGAACTACGCACTCTGGAGTTCTTGATGAAATATGTAGAGCCAGGGTTTTCGCCAATGTGTGGTAACAGCATTTATCAAGATCGACGCTTTTTAAATATATACATGCCAAAGTTGGAAGCGTTTTTTCACTACCGTAACCTTGATGTGAGCTCGTTAAAAATTCTGGCCAAAAGTTGGGCACCGGATGTTTATGCACAGCTGACCAAAGAATCTAATCATCGGGCTTTGGACGATGTAATTGGATCAATAGACGAGTTAAAGTTTTACCGGCAAAATATTTTAAAAATTTAAATTGCCTGTAATTTACTTATGTTTTTTTCTGTGATACACTTTAGGTATAAATAATTCATAAGTAAATCTAGTTACGTATATCAACAATTGTGCGCCATTGACTAGTGTTGCTATGGCTAATGTCTCACAAAACATTAAGCCTTAAGCTGCTGGTTATGTAACGTTGTTTTGATATTCTACAAACATTAGGGATTCGTCAAAACGGAATTTGGCCAGCAGGGATGCTAAACAGCCTTAGGACATCGAGTAGTTCGCCTTTCAAGATTTTCACTATATAAAACCAAACTAATGCCGCACTACACTGCCAATTTTAGCAATTGGGGTGCAAAATGTCTTTTTTACGTGGTTTCACTTTAATCGAGTTATTGGTAGTAATAACTATCGTGGGTATTTTATCGACTGTAGCCATACCTGCATATGATCGTTACATAGTTAAAGCGCATATAGTGGAAATTTTATCCGTAGCAGACTCTTATAAAGTTAAGTTAATTGAAGACACTGTGACTGCTGCTTCCGCAACAAATACTGTGTATAATGTTGACGTTAAAGTTATTGACAAAATCAATGTTTTTACTTTAGATACTGATCCAATTACGTACGTGATCGAGGCTACCGCAAAAATGAAAACGCCCGATCAGGCCGGTATAGGATTAAAACAACCTAAAAATTCCAAGCAACCACTTATGTTGCAACTACGTGGAATACCTATTGGTGAAGCAGTATTTTGGTCTTGTCATGTTGCTGCAGAATATAATGATTATGTGCCGGCTACCTGTAAGAATAACGATTTAGAAACATTTAGAAGTGCTTAATGAGCTTAAAGAAAACTTTCTTAATATTTGCTTGGATCTGCATGGTTGGTTGCTGTGCCGTATATTACACTATGCAGCTGTCCTATGCGAAGCAATCCTATAGCGTACAAGTTGGTCGCGAGATTGAGCAATTTGTACAGCTGCAACAAGCTGCAATGCAACGTTTAGGGCGCCAATTGTTAACGCCAATACGCGATGCAGATTTTGCTACGGTAAGTTTACTGCTGCGCGCCTATGAAGATCATACTTTTGTGTTAGCCAAGCAAGGTTTATTGGTACCGGCTAGCATACAGTGGATCTCCTTAAGTGCGCCGTTACGCATTGTTACCGCGCATGGCCCTGAAGACAGGCAGACGTTAGATCAAAACGATGAATATTACTTAAACGCCGTGACAGATCCTACGCGTTTAGTAATTTCGAAGTCCTATACACAACCAGAAATGCCCGAGCATAAATTATTAAATGTCGGCTTGGGCATTACTGATTTAGAGCAGAATTATTATGGACATCTTGATACCAGTTTGGCATTAGACGCACTGCGAGCATATATAGCGCAGCAAGTTCCATATAATAAATTTTTTGATTTTCAGCTAAATGGCACAAAATTAATGGCGCCAGATATAGTATTACGTCCAACGGCATACTGGATTGGTGTAATAATATTTAGTGCTAGCTGCGGGGTGATGCTGCTAGTGATCTATATCGTGCTAGCATTTATGCACAAAAAATATACGACTTACCGACGGCAATACATAGCGTTAACGGAAGCCACACAGGAAATTAAATCCTTACGCGAAAATATAGTTGTACTAAAAAGCTCCAATCAAACACAACTTAAATACGGCGCATTAACTGCGGACGGCGCGCAGAACAATACAACAATTAACCTGCATCAATTACTTACTGACATTCGACTAGTCAATGCCGAATTGGCTTTAGGCAGGCAGATTGAGGTAAAATTTCCGTCGCCAGAATCGTTAACTTTGCAAATATATGGCAATCGTCTGCGTTTAATGCAAATCCTGTCGGGCGTGTTATTTGAAATTTTGCAACAATTACCAACGCATTCTTGCGTGACGCTACAGGTTGTGGTGACAAATTTAACCGATAATGTGCAGACAGTTACCTTCAAATTTACCGATAACGGCTTTTACTCTTCCTTGCAGCATAAAGCCGAAATTCAATCCA
>DATIHV010000299.1:0-7896 GCA_035480295.1 Gammaproteobacteria bacterium | reverse complement strand
GTATTCACACACTGAACAAGCACAGATCGTTACTGATTTTGCGCACATAAAAGAAAAACTGTTTACAAGTAGCATTGCAACAAATGCATCTCCCAACTACACAGCTTCTGCTGGCGCAGTCGGTATGTATCTTGAAAAAGTGTTGCAAACAGCATTCAAATTTAATCCGGATGCCGGAACGACGCCTGCGAACGCAGTATATATTTCGCAAGCGGATATAATTATCCCAAACATGACGTTTTATGCTGATCTTGTTACTGCAAATGGCGTAGAACAAGCGCAGATAGAAGTTGCAAAAGCAGCATTATTCATAGAGCAGATGCTATTATCTTTAGCTGCATTTCATAAACATAATATTATTCACGCCACACCTTCTACGGCAGTAGGCATTAATAAAATGTTTAACGTTTTAATTGGTCGTGGATACGATCTTAAGTTGTTATTTGTAGCAACAGATGTGGCAACGCGCGCGCAAATTGCTTTCGAGATGGCTGAAGCCAACAAATATGGTAACGAGTTAAAAAATGCACAGCAGCTTGCACAAGTTTTTGATCGCATGATCGATACATATTGCCAGTTGGCAAGATGTGATATGTTTTGGTTACGAATGACCGATGATACATGCGATTTTGAAAGATTTGCATTTTACAATGGCGCGAGTACTAACGAAGTGACGTTGGTTCAAACTAATAGCAATGCTTTTAATGCATTTAAACGTCACGTGCAGCAAGCGTGTAGCAATACAGCTTTACTACCGTGGATACAGCGTTGGGGCTTCAATGAACCTAAGATTAGGAGCACTAGCACCTCCCCCGTACTATCACCAGTTAAACTCGCAAACTCACCACGGCCGAATGCAATTCTTACCGCCTTTGCCTTAGAACAGGCAGCAACTACGGCTAAAAATACCCGTACAGCAAGCACGCAGTTTTTCACGTCGGATGATGAATATGAATTTGTTGATGAAAAAAAGCAGGCATTGCACTCCCCGCTTGTAGACGATACATTTACCACTCCGCCCACGGCAAGCACAACTGCAACTAGTTTTACTGTACAAAGCAGTGATCAATTGTCATTAGATGAAGAGAGGATGCAACTGAAAATGATCTAGATAGTTAGTCTTTACCCATGCGTTGCCGCACCGCTTCATACAGACATATTCCCGCGGCAACGGACACATTGAGGCTCTCAATTTGTCCAAGCATGGGTAGGTTTGCTAAAAAATCACAATGCTTTGCGGTTAATTGACGCATACCAGTTCCTTCAGCGCCTAACACGATTGCGCTTGCACCAGTAAAATCTTGCTCATAAATACTTTGCTCGCAATCGGCAGCAGTACCAACTATCCACACACCTAGTTCTTGCAAATCGCGCATGGCTCGCGCCAAATTACTTACCTGCACAATCGGTATAGTATCTGCTGCACCACTAGCAACTTTGCGCACTACAGGTGTAATGCCAACTGCATTGTCTCTAGGTATGATGACTGCTGTTACACCAGCAGCATCGGCAGTACGTAAACAAGCACCAAAATTATGCGGATCTTGTACGCCATCTAAAATCAAAAACAAAGGGCGTGATGTGGAATTCACTAGTTCTTTTAACGCGGATTCAGTTAATATGGCTGTTGGTTTAATTTTAGCAATAATGCCTTGATGATTCTGATCGTTAAACATTTGATCTAATTTTTTTACATCAATACGTTGCACCGCAATATCGTGCTGCTTAGCTTGGTCTATTATTGCTTGCACACGATTATCCGTTTTGCTCGCACTCACGGAAATCTCAAGAATTTTGTCTGCGCTATGCGTCAACAAATGCTGGATCGGATTGATCCCAAAAATTATATTATCGTTGGCCATTTATTTCTTTTTAGCTCGTTTACTTTTGCTGGATTTATGTCTGCCGCTTGGTTTTTCACTGCGCTTAGTGCTACTTGCGGTTTTACTACCGCCGCGGCCATGTTTCTTAGGCTTACGATCATCGCGTTTGTGATTTTTTTCAGTTGCACGACGTTGGGTGCGCTTCTCTTGAATAAGATTAAAATCTATTTTTAATTCATCGGTATTAACTTTAGCGACTTGTACTTTTACCGCCATACCTAAACTGTAAACAATGCCGGTGCGTTCGCCCACTAAACGATGATGTATAGGATCGTATATATAGTAATCGTCACCAATGCTGGCGATATGTACCAAGCCATCTACATAGTAATCGACTAATTCCACAAATAAGCCAAAGCGCGTAACGCCAGAAATAATACCATCAAACACTGAACCGACATGTTGCTTAATGTATTGACATTTTAGCGACATAATCACGTCACGCGTTGCATCATCGGCACGACGCTCGGTGATCGAACAATGATGCGCGATTTCTTCTAACTGTTGTTCCAGCTTTTCGGCAGCTTTTTCACCACTCTTCGAGGCACGAATGGTTGCATTCCATTTGCCAGCAAGAATGGTTTTAATTTGTCGGTGTACAATTAAATCTGGATAACGGCGAATTGGCGACGTGAAGTGCGTGTAGGCATCATATGCCAAACCAAAATGCCCTAGATTGTCCGGAGCATACACGGCCTGACATAATGATCGCAACAGCACTGTTTGAATCATCTTGTAATCTGGGCGATTTTTTATTTGCTCTAACAAACGACCGTAATCTATAGGATCGGGTTTTTTCTTTTTACCAGTACCTAAAGATAAACCAATTTCGCGCAAGAAGATCCGCAGATCAGCTAATTTTTCTTCTAAGGGGCCTTCATGATTTCTGTACAAGCTAGGGATCTTGTATTTGTCTAAAAACTTCGCAGTAGAAACGTTAGCACATAACATGCATTCTTCAATAATTTTATGCGCGACATTACGTTCTATTGGATCAATGCTCGTAATTGTACCATTCTTGCCAAATGAAATACTGGTCTCAACTGTTTCGAAATCAATTGCACCACGTTCAGTACGTTCAGCACGCAATACGTGATATAAATCAGCAAGGTTTTCAATATGAGGTACTAACGGCGCGTATTCTTCACGCAACTCCTGATTGCCATCTAAAATTTTGGCAACCTTATTGTATGTAAGCCTAGCTTTAGATCTCATTACGGCTGGATAAAACTTATATTTGCCTAATGTACCGTTGCTGCCAATAGCCATTTCACAAACCATACACAATCTGTCTTCATCTGGTTTTAACGAGCACAAACCGTTAGACAATATTTCCGGCAACATAGGAATTACGCGGGTAGGAAAATATACCGAGTTACCGCGATTATAAGCTTCGTGATCTAAAATCGAATCCGGCTTAACATAATAACTTACGTCGGCAATAGCAACATATAAGTGCCAACCACTACTGTTGGGCATACAAAACACCGCGTCATCAAAGTCACGCGCATCTTCACCATCAATTGTTACTAGGGGCAATTCGCGCAAATCAACACGATCTGCATACGCTTCTTTAGGCACAACTTCCGTAAGTTTAGAAATAGAGCCTTCCAGCTCAGCAGCCCATTGATAAGGCAAATGATATTTGCGAATGGCTGCTTCGATTTCAACGTTCTTATTACGTTCGTCGCCCAAAATTTCTACGATCTTACCTATAGGATCGGCACGACTAGAATGCTGTGCAGAAACTTCTACTACTACTATTTGTCCATTTTTGGCATTCAGACTAGCATTGGGAGGGATCACAATGTCATGCACAAATTCTTTACTAAATGGCACTACAAAACTTAAGCCACTATCCGTAGCATAGCGGCCCGTAACAATAACGTCCGGTTGAGTTAAAATTTCTACAACTTTACCTTCACGTGGTTTATTTGGATCTGCAACATCCGGCACTGAAACAATAACTGTATTACCAGACATGACGTTGTTATCTGTAAAATATGGTAATGCAATGCGCGCGCTGCGATCTTCTGGCACTACCCACAACATATTTTTGCGATCCATAAACACCGTGCCGCGTACTAAAATATGTCTACCAGTTGGCCAGTATTTACGTTTGCTCAACTGCTCTAATTGGCCATCGCGCAACATAGCTTTTAAACGTCTACGGATCGCTTCTACATCTTCTTCGTCGTCAAGTTTAAATTCATCGCATAGTTCTTTTAAACTCGCGGGCTGATTGGTGCCATGCAAATGCGCTAAAATATACTCCCTGCTTGGTACAGGTTTGTCATATTTAGCTGCTTCGCGCGCTGCAAACGGATCCTTCTTTTTTTTAATTTTTGTCATATTATTTGTTACCGACCTGAATTGTTAAAGTATTTAAAAAAGTCGCCTTCAGGTTTTAATATCAAAATGTCATCCTTGTCTTTGAAACTTTCTTTGTATGTATTTAAGCTCTTGTAGAACTCATAAAATTGTGGTGAACGCCCATAAGCTGCAGAATAAATTTCCATAGCTTTTGCATCACCTTCGCCGCGGATCCGATTTGCTTCTTTATGCGCAGTAGATAAAATAATCATTCGCTTTTTATCTGCATCCGCACGTAATGTTATAGAATCTTTTTCACCAGCAGCACGGAAAGAATTAGCATTACGCTTACGTTCCTCGCGCATACGGGTATACACCGAATCGCTGACTTCTTTGGGCAAATCAATGCGCTTAATGCGCACATCAATAATTTCAATACCTAGATCATCTGCGTGCTCTTTAGTCTTTTTACGCAAGGTATCCATTAATTCACTTCTGGCACTAGACACAACTTCTTTAATGTTAAGTTGTCCAAACTCGATCTTTAGTACAGCATTAGCTTTTTGCTCTAACAAAGCTTCGGTTTTAGATTTAACGCCCTGGGTGCGGTTATAATATAGCGCGATGTCACGAATACGCCATAATACGTAATAATCCACGAGTAGATCTTTTTTCTCTACAGTAGTTATACGCGAAGCTTTAATATCCAAAATGGTCGACCGCGTATCAAACGTAATTACATCATCGAGAAGTGGGATCTTCATATGTATACCCGGCTTATAGACAATGCTTTGATTTCCTTTATTAGTTTTGATTTTTTTAAACCGCAACACAAACGCTAAATCAGTTTGATATACCGTAAAGAAAGCCAGCGCCATGGTAACTAATGCTAACGCAAAAGCTAATAACAAATTATTTACACCCTTCATCAACGTGCCTCCATATTACTGTTAGGCACACTAGTAACAACCTTGTTATTTTCCATAATTTTATCTAATGGAATATAAATCATGTTATTACCTGAACTGTTACTGACAATAATCTTGGTGGTTTTACTTAATACTTCTTCCATCGCATCCATATACATGCGGGTTTTAGTAACCTGCGGTGCACGCAAATATCCAGGCAAAATCAAATTGAAACGCTGTGCTTCACCCATAGCATCAAGAATCACGCGCTCCTTATAGCCTTCCGCTTCTGACAAAATCTTTTGTGCAGCGCCTTCGGCTTCAGGCAATACAGTATTTGTATAAGCTTCTGCTTGGTGTTTTAGCCGTTCGCGATCTTCACGCGATTTAGTAACATCATCGAAGGCATCCTTCACATCATCTGGTGGACGCGCATCGCGAAAGTTGACCGTTTCAATATGAAAGCCAGCATCATACAGCGTTAAAATATCCACCAATTGATCTTTTACCGCTTCGGCAATTTGTTGCTTCTTATTCGTCAACACATCATCAGTTGTTGAATCCCCTATAACTTGGCGTATTGCGCTATCTGCTGCTTGTGACAACACTGCATCTGGTGACGCTACGTTAAATAAATACTTTTCAGCATCAACAACACGATATTGCACTTCCATTTCAACTAAAATGATATTTTCATCTTTAGTTAACATCCAGCCGCTGTTACGCGATGATTTAATATTTTCTGTGTTTACACGTTGCACATCATCCATAAACAATGGCAACCAATGTAATCCGGAGTTCACGGTACGTTCATATTTACCAAATCTAGTTAAAACACCTTGTTCATAAGATGCTACGGTGTAAAAACCAAAGGATAAATAAAGAGCTATACATATGCCAAATGCAATTAGAATCAACTTTTGTACATTCAGATTGTTTGAAGTGCTTGGTGGCGTAGGCCCTTTACCAAATAAACCTCGCACACGTCGTTTTAAATCATTAAATACCTGATCTAAATCTGGCGGGCCTTCTGGTTCACCATTACGTTTTCCCCAGGGGTTTTGATTTTTATCGCCACTGCCTGGTTCATTCCAGACCATTGGCATTGTAGTTATATCTTGCATCTAACAACCTATTCTTCATGCTGCTGCTGTTTATTGGTACTTACCGGGATCATGCCGGCTAAGTCAGCAAACTGTTTACATAATCTATCCCAACGTTCTTTTTGTAATGTGATGTCCAAATGGTAATTTCCTTCGGCATCGGTTTCTTCGTGGTCAATGGCCCCTACTTCATATAAGTAAGAGCGAATTTTTGCTTGGCTGGGCGTAAGTTGAATTTTACCTTTTACCACGTCGCTGCATATACGCTCGGCGATCGCGTGTAGTAATTCTTCTAAGCCTAAATTTTCTTTAGCAGAAACCCTTACTACTGTTATATTGCCTTTATGATCTCTTTCAAGGCCTGTGGTTAATTCAGGGACTAAATCAATCTTATTGTAGACCTCTAATAGGGGTACATTCAAGGATCCAATTTGGTGTAAAACAGCTTCCACTTGAATTTTTTTCTCGCGCCACAATTCATCGCTACAATCAATTACATGCAACAAAAGATCTGCTTGTGCTGTTTCTTCTAGCGTTGCTTTAAAGGCTTCAACCAGGTTATGCGGTAATTCGCGAATAAATCCCACGGTGTCGGCAATTATCGTCTTCCCCACGTGCGCTAAACTAATGGTACGCAATGTCGGATCCAACGTAGCAAATAGTTGATTAGCTATATAAACATCTTCATGTGTAAGCGCCCGAAACAATGTTGATTTACCAGAGTTTGTATAACCAACCAATGAAACGGTGGGAATTTGCGCTTTAATTCTAGAGCGGCGATTCTGCGCACGCTGTTGCTGCACTTTTTCCAAGCGTTTTTCTATGTTGCGGATCTTCACGCGAATTACACGGCGATCTTCTTCTAATTGTGTTTCACCCGGTCCACGTAAGCCTATACCACCCTTTTGTCGCTCCAAGTGCGTCCAACCGCGAATTAATCTGGTTGAAGCATGTTGTAACTGGGCTAACTCAACTTGCAGCTTTCCCTCAAACGTTCTGGCACGCTGCGCAAAAATATCCAAAATCAAACCGGTACGATCAACCACCCGGCATTTCCATTCTTGCTCTAAATTACGTTCTTGAGAAGCCGATAAATCGTGATTGACTAATACTAGATCGATATTTATCGGGGCAATTAGTTGCTTAATTTCCTCAACTTTACCCGTGCCGAGCATAAATTTAGCATCAGGGTTGTCGCGCGAGGCAGTAACGGTATCTATAACAATGGCGCCAGCAGACAAGGCAAGTTCTTTAAACTCTACCAAGTCTGCATTTAATCGGGGATCTCTAGCTTTGACGTGTACAAGTAGGACGCGTTCACCGGTATCCGGTCGTTCTAACAATTTTTATACCAATTTTTTTATGCCGATTCTACGCGTTACCTGGTTCATGTGCAAACTCTTCTTCTACAGCAACCTGAGTTAATTTTACATTGCGGGTCGGTACTACTGTTGAGATGGCATGTTTGTATACCATTTGACTAACAGTATTACGTAATAAAACAACAAATTGATCGAATGATTCAATGTGACCTTGAAGTTTGATGCCGTTAACTAAATATATAGAAACGGGCACGCGCTCTTTGCGTAATGCATTTAAGAAAGGATCTTGTAATGTTTGCCCTTTGGACATGCTGATATTCTCCGTCATAATATTTTCTTACGCCTCACCTTCGGCTTTTTAATCGTT
>DATIHV010000298.1:0-4279 GCA_035480295.1 Gammaproteobacteria bacterium | reverse complement strand
ATATGTGCCGTACATTACAATAGGCGTAAAACGGAATTTTTCTAATACTGGATTGTCTAGTGTAGCTAAATTTAATGGCATACCGGTGGACTTTTCTTGCAGTTGCTGAATTAAATATTCTTTTTGCAGTGCTCGGTTTACTTGCCAAGTACCCAAATAGGCTAAAATGATGATTGTACTTATGCACCCCAGTGTACGACGTATGTTGATCTCGAAATGCCAGGGACCAAGTATTACATATTTACGTTTCTTTTTTGTTTGGTGAGGCACTATGCATCCTATAATTGCTAATTTGATCATCGTAACCATGTTGATCGCCATTTTGGCCAGCCTGGGCTATAGCTTATTTTATTTATTGTTAGATCGGCAAAATGGAAATCGTACTTTTAAAGGACTAGCGATACGGATCTTTCTATCCATGCTTTTGTTTATTGGAATAATTTTGGCTATCTACGTTGGTTGGATTACCCCTGGACCTCCTCCGCTATGAAATCCATCAGCCAGCTAAGCTCACTATAACGCTGGCACGTATCGCCAATATAGCGTAATAATGCAGGAATATCGTGCAAATAATTAGATTTTTGATCTCTATGATGCAGCCTAGCAAATATACCGAGATTTTTTATATGACGTTGTAGTCCTACCAAATCAAAGTTACGTAATAATGCGGTAGATGACATAGGTGGCATTATTCCTGCTTGCGTGGCAAACTCTTGATAGGTATTAACCCAACTTTCTACTTGCGATCGCGGCCAGCTGATATAAGCATCTTGAAATAACGATACTAAATCGTACGTTATTGGGCCGCATGCAGCGTCTTGGAAATCCAATACGCCAGGATTATTCGTTGGCGTTACCATTAAGTTGCGGCAATGATAATCAACATGTACCAGCACTTGCGGAACTTCGGCAAATGTCTTACTAAACAATTGTTGCATTTGATCGATTATGTGCAGAATGTTGTCATCGAGTGCTAGGCCCAAATGCTTCTGTAAATACCAAGTACTAAATATTTCCAATCTTGTCCTAATGTAGGCATCGTTCATGCTGATGAACTCATAGCCTACACTGGCATTGGTATTTATGCGTTGAATTTTAAGCAACGTCATAATTGCGTCTAGATATAAACTATCAATTTGCTCTGTAGTACCATTGGCTAATATTTCTTGATATGTTTGCGTGCCAAGATCGGACATTAGGAGTAGTCCTTGCTCGGCATTACAATGTATAATTTGTGGAACTGAAATTTTGTGTGCAGCAAGTATTTTAGCGATAGTTATAAACTTTGTGAGTTCTTGATCAGGTTTAGTATCCATAATCACAAAAGAGTCGGTAGGCGTGCGTAAGCGTAAATATTTACGACTGCTGGCGTCAGCTTGAATATACTGTAAATTACTTAAATCAGTGGCGGGCAATAAGCTAGAAAGCCAAGCATGTATTTCTTGTTGTCGCATCCTGTATAATTACCTCTATATATATGAAGGTTGCTGAATGATACCAATTTTAGGTAAACACATAAAAATATACCAACATTTAGGCGCGATTGCTAAGGTTTTGTGCTTGCTGCTCATCACTACCTGTTGTGTGGCAAAACAATCTAAGGAGCTTGACTTTGATGACTGGGTAGTTAGCAGTGATTGTAGTCAGGGTTCTAATATATTATGCATACTATGCGATGGTTCGTACAAACCAATACCGTTGCCACCTTATATTGCTGGATCGGCTGGGCAGCAAATTAAGGTAACGGCTGATAAAGCCAAATTTGTCGCTAAAGGCACATCGGTTTTTACCGGCAATGTGATTGCTACGCAAAATGACAAAGCGATTTATGCGGATAAAGCCAATGTGGTACATGATACTAATGGTGATTTGCAATCTATTTCCGCAATAGGGCATGTAAAACTATTGCAACCCGGAGTACGTGTTGACGGCACTAAAGCTACTGCGTACGTGCCGCAAAAACGTGAAGTAGTAGAAAATGCTGTATATCGCATTTATGCAAAACATGCCCGCGGTGTGGCGCGCAGCGCCGTCATACAGAACAATACCAAGCTTACCTTGAGCGATGCTACATATACTACGTGCGCACCTGAAAGCAATGCCTGGCATTTAGCTGCCAGCACCACCGAATTAAACAAAGAAACAGGACGCGGTGAAGCGTGGAATGCACGCTTATATCTTAGAAATGTGCCGGTATTTTATTTTCCCTATGTAAATTTCCCGCTGGATAAGCGCCGCCAATCGGGCTTTTTGCAACCGGAATTTGAAAATTCGTCGTTAAATGGCAAGACCATTATTGTGCCATATTATTTGAATTTGGCACCAAATTATGATGCCACTATTACTGGCAATTACATGACGTTGCGTGGTTACAAGTTTGATAATGTGTTTAGATTTTTAACTAAAAGCAGTACTGGCGAACTTAATTTTGATTTCTTGCCCTACGATCGCGCCTATCGTGCCTTGCGCAATGATCTATATGCTAATACTGCATTCATGACATCTACTAATAGTGATACTGTCGTGCGCAGAAATGATGTAGGCAACAGTAATTTTCGGTATAGATTTGCTGCTAAAGATGTAACTTATTTTAACCCCAATTGGTTGCTAACCATTGATTACACTGATGCTAGTGATGGCAATTATTTATATGATTTTCAAACCGAAAGTCCTGGTTATGTAACGGATCAAAGTTCCAGTTTATATGCATTGCAACGCGCATGTCTGCAAAACTTCAACATTGCTGGTACATTGCGTGCACAAGTAGAGCGCTATCAAACATTTCATGTGATCAATGGCCCAAGTGGTACCGAGCAGCTAACGAAATTACCGGCGGTTGATTTCAATTCTACTGTTTATACGTTGCCTGGTGGCGCAGATGTTTATGGCTGGGCAAGCTATATAAATTTTAGGCCTAATGTAATACCGCAAAGTGGTACGGCATTAACTTATGGCCAACGTTTCCATATACGGCCGGCGATCGGCTACCCGATTGAACATCCAGGTTGGTTTATTTTGCCACGAGCCCAGTTGAATTATGTGCAATATGATCATCTAAACGTGTCGCCAACTGATTTGGCAAATGGTATTACACCTAGGTTTACACAGCTGGCAATCCCAATGTTTGATCTGAAGACTGGTATGATTTTTGAAAGAACATTTGCATTTAGAAACAGAACGGTATTACAAACCCTAGAGCCAATATTATACTATTTGTACGTGCCACGTAAAAATCAAAACAACATTCCTAACCTAGATAGCGGTTTGCTGACATTTGATTACAATCAAATATATAGAGATAACAGATATACCGGTGGCGATTACATTGGTGATGCCAATCAATTAACCTTGGGCGTAGAAACGAAATTTTTCGACTCTGATACTGGTGCCGAGCGCGGTAAAATTGGCTTGGGGAAGATAAAATATTTTCGCAATACCATATTACTGCTTGATCAAGAATTAGATAATACCGAAAAACATTGGTCGCCGTGGGTGTTTGTAGCGCAATTGAACATTGCACCTGATACCGCAGTAGTTGCGAACTTAACCACGAAACAAAAAACCGTTGAAATCGCGTCGTTTCAATTACAATATCGACCATCGCCGGTTAGAGTGGTAAATTTTGCGTATGAATACGTGCAAGATACGCAGCCTGATGATTTAACGGGCCTTTTGAATAGTAATGTCAATCAAGTGAGTATCTCCACAGCCTGGCAAGTTGCTGCGCCATGGCTTTTATTAGGCAAAATTAATTATGATTTGCGTTTCCATAGATTTTTAGAAAGCATTGCAGGGTTGGAATATCATACATGTTGTACTGCGATCCGCATTGTCTGGGCAAGAACATGGTTGGCTGAAATAAGTAGCAATCATGGTCATGAGAATAGATTACGTGTGCAGTTTATATTTAAAGGTCTGGGTGGTATTGGTAATGCAGAGGATCGCTATATTGCTACTGTGATCCCTGGTTATCAACCCATGAAATAGCAGTTGCTATTGACTAGCTACGGAAAACATCTGCCCATCATCTAAACACAATGCTGACAAGCTATATCCCCATACGCAACCGGTATCCATAGCAATTGCATTTGCTACGCCAGTTTTGCCCAAGAGCGCTGCCCAATGGCCAAAAATTATTTTTAAATCGTCACTACGTGTAATTTTAAACCATGGTAAATAGCCGCTAGGAGCTTCATCCATCTTACCTTTAGCGATTAAATTCAATCTGCCATCTGCGGTACAAAAACGCATGCGCACAAAGCAATTAATTATAAAGCGC
>DATIHV010000297.1:0-3639 GCA_035480295.1 Gammaproteobacteria bacterium | reverse complement strand
CTGCAGCTGGTGTGGCATTAATTAGATTTAATAGCGATGATGTTGGCAGGTCTGATGCATTAATTTTGCTTATTTCACGCAAGGTAAAGGGTTGTAGATAAAACAACTCAATTCTGCCGGCTAAAGTTTCCGCACTTAATTGATGTAGACTTAAATGTGCTGAGCCGGTCAAAATAAACTTGATTTTATCGTTGTCTTTCCATTCATCATAAATAATCTTAATTTGATCAAATAATGCAGGGCATTTTTGCGCTTCATCTATCGCTACCCAGAGTTTTTGCGTGCCGCCGATTTTTTGCTGGCAATTTTCTTCGATTAATGCTCGTAATTCTAGTTTGTTTATGCGCTCGCGGATTTGCATGGAATCGAGATTTAATGGGCAGATTTTGGCGTTAGATAGCTGCTGTAGTAAATGTTTTACTAAGCTGGTTTTTCCTACACGCCGTGGTCCAAGAATGGTGCTGATGAACCCGGTTTTGAAGGATGCAGCTATCAGGGGTTCCATGATTCGAGGTATGTACATTGTAGCTACACCTTTATTAAGGATTTATTACTTGTTCGCAAGTAAAATCTACGGTAAAAAACGCTTGATGTCAAGTAGATTTTGCTGCTTTTTTCGCGTCAGCCATAGCAAAACAAGCTATTCCATCCCAGCGCTAATCCAATCAAACTTTATACGTCAATTTGTAACAGTGTTCTTTATTTATATACGTCAATGACGTATACTAAGGGTAGTTCGTGGAATTCATAGAAACAAGCTGCTTTTCTAGAAAGGTGCATCGCCATCTTGATGATGAGGAATTTGCTGATTTGCAGGTACATTTAATGTTGTATCCAGAGGCTGGCGATGTTATTCCACATAGCGGTGGTATTCGCAAAATTCGCTGGAAAAGCCATGGTAAGGGCAAACGAGGTGGATTAAGAATAATTTACTTCAATAGGTTAAGTCACGGAAAGATCTGGTTACTGGATATTTATGCAAAAAATCAACAAGAATATATAAGCATAGAAGAACTTAGAATATTACGACATGAGGTTACTAATGACTAAAGGCGGCTCTACGAAAACAAGCAAGCTAGGCCAAAGGCTAATCAAAGGCGTGCGCGAAATTAAATCCGGTGGTGGCAAACGTTATAAAGTGGCAATGCCTACAGGTGTGAGATTAGTAAGAGCACGTATGGGCTTGACGCAAAAAGAATTTGCAGCGCGTTTAAATATCAGCTTGCGAACCCTGCAAGAATGGGAGCAGGGATCTAGAAAGCCAAGTGGTGCAGCTGTAGCTTTATTGGATATCGCTTTTCATCATCCAAAAATCTTTCTGCACCGGGATCCTGATAACCATACGCCACGTGCTTGGTAATTATGCCTCTGCTAATTGTAATGCCGCAAAACACTGCTGCGCGGCAACCGCCGTCTCCGCCAATACCGCCGCATCATGTGCCGTCGACACGAAGCCTGCTTCAAACGCCGAAGGTGCTAAATATACGCCGTGTTGAAGCATTAGTTGGAAAAACTTGTTAAACATCTGGTTTTGTGGATCATTGACGAATGCAAAGCCAAATAAGCCGTTTAAACAAGTACTTTGCAATTGAATGCCGTTATCTTTCGCAGCCGCAGTGAAGCTTGCGGTTACCTGTGTGCTAGCGTGGTGTAATTGTTGATAAATATTTGGCGTGTTTTGCAGTACTTTTAACGTCGCGATACCTGCTGCCATTGTGACCGGATTACCGGATAAAGTTCCTGCTTGATAGACCGGACCTAACGGTGCAAGCATTTCTAAAATCTCTTTACGACCACCAAATGCGCCTACTGGTAAACCACCACCGATGATTTTGCCTAAACACGTTATATCTGCATTAATGCTGTATATTTCTTGTGCGCCACCCAATGCTACTCTAAAGCCAGTGATTACTTCATCAAAAATTAACACGCTATTATATTGATCGCAAATTGCGCGTAATCCTGGTAAAAATTCTGCTGCTGGCATAATTACGTTGTTATTTGCCGCAATTGGCTCAACAATAATTGCTGCAATATCATTCCCATATGCAGCAAACATTTGTTGCACGGCAGCTAGATCATTATATGGTACTACTAAGGTTTGCTCTGCAGTGACTTCGATTACACCTGCTGATCCGGCGATCCCTAAGGTTAAAATCCCTGATCCAGATTTTACGAGTAATGAATCACTATGGCCGTGATAGCAACTATCAAATTTTAATATCTTTTTACGTCCCGTAAAACCGCGCGCTAGGCGAATCGCACACATTGTGGCTTCGGTGCCGGAACTTGTCATGCGTACCAATTCCATAGATGGCATTAAATGGGTGATCAATTCCGCCATTTCTACTTCAGCTGGCGATGGCGCACCAAAACTTAGCCCTTGTTGCGCCGCAGCTTTTACTGCCGCGATAACCTGCGGATGCGCATGCCCTAGAATTAACGGTCCCCAGGAACCTACGTAATCTATGTAGCAATTTTGATCTACATCATACATGTAGGCTCCCTCGCCACGCTGGAAAAACCTTGGATGGCCGCCCACAGCTTTAAAAGCTCGTACCGGTGAGTTTACGCCACCAGGAATAACGGCTTTTGCGCGTTGCATGAGATTTATGGAGTTTGTTACTACTGTGTCCGACATGTATTAATCCTTCAATTAAAATTGATAAAGTTGACTGTCACATGTTATGTGTGCAGTTGCTTTAGACCCTGACCTCTGTTAGCATGGCTTCGCTGCTTAGTTGTAGAGTTTATCGTAAAATTTATTGCGCGCATACTCTAAGAGGTATTATGTAACATGGCCAGCGGCTTAAATTTGTTTGTATATGGCGCTGTAATTGCATTTGCGATGATGTTTTGGTGTTCGTTTCGAAGTAAAGCGATGCTGAAGCAATTGCAACAGAAATTGGCCAATTTAACCGTAGAAGTTAAACGCATTAACCATATTTTGACCACATTGCAGAGCCATAGCGATGCGGGCCGGTCTGAAGAAGATATTGATGAAACTAAGTTGTATATCGGCAATATTGATTATGCCGCTTCTGAAGATGAATTAGCCGCGCATTTTGCGAAATTTGGTCAAATTGAAACGGTAAACATCCCGGTGGATAGATATACTGGTAAAGCTAGAGGTTTTGGTTTTATTACCTTTAAGCGTGTCGCCGATGCGATTAGAGCTATGGATCTAGATGGTAGCGATTTTAAGGGCAGACAAATTCAGGTAAATTTTGCTCGCGAACGGGCAATGTAGAGATAAAAAAAATGAATAAATATATGTGTTTACTTTGCGGCCACGTCTATGATGAAGCGATTGGTTCACCAGACGAAGGTATTGCACCTGGCACTAAGTGGGCCGATGTGCCGCCAAATTGGCGTTGTACGGATTGTGGCGCAGTTAAAGAAGATTTCGAATTAGTTGAGGAATAAAGCTACTGGGTGCTAGAAGTGCATATGTGGCTTCACAACAACCATCACTACTGCTCCCACAAGAACTAGCACCGGAAACTCATTCAACCATCTATAAAATACATGTGAATGCGTATTGCGATTGCGTTTAAACCTCGCTAGTAAATATCCGCAATAAACATGATACGCAATTAAAACCAATACTAAAGTTAATTTAACATGTAACCATGCAGC
>DATIHV010000296.1:0-5928 GCA_035480295.1 Gammaproteobacteria bacterium | reverse complement strand
TGGCAAGTGTGCGGGCGGCTAGACACCAAAGCCTCGCTTTGTTTGAATTTCTTCATGACTTGTCATCACCACTTTGGTATCGTCCACTTTACTAAACAACATTGCTTGTGGCGCTAACTGCAACTGCTTCTCAAAGTACGCGGGATAGAGGCGCATATTGTTATTGATCTCCGCGGGTAAATTCCATACATTATGCTTGCTCGGCACATATCTTACGTACCAATATAATGCCTGTTTAAAGGCCGCAACAATTTCATCTTGTAGTGCCCCTGGTGTGCGATAATCTGGCCCCCATTCCATATGTAATGACTTATCTAACCATTGTCCTTTTTTTGTACAGTCTCCACCATTTGCAACATGTCCAGGCACATTGGTAACATTACTTGAACCGTCAAATTTGATGAAGTAACCATCGCTTCCAGCAACATCAGCCATTTTCCTATGTACACCTTCGCTGTCAATAATTGCACCAGGTAATCTAGAGCCAAAGGCCACTGTTTGCGGTGGCAGATCTTGCTGTGCCATTGCAACCGCAAATAACGACGGCCACGAAACGTGCCCATTAGGTAAGAATTGACCGCCAAAATTATTTACAAATATAGCGCGACGCTGTAAAGGCGTTTTAGTACTACTAGTGCTTGATGAACCTTCCATACCATGCAAATCAGAAATCGGCGCTTCAGGATAGTTTTGTACTATAGCTTGAATCGCTGAGAAATATAACGGAACATTGGAATGTGACACATCGGTTTCTTTATGCGGAGGCTGACATGGCGACAAATTTGGCGAACAGCCAAATGCGACACCATTACATAACATTCCTTTAATATTGCATTCGAGGAAAAACCTAATGGCGATATTGTCGGCAAAATCCTTCTTCATATGTTCGTTAGATACGAACGCTGAAATTACAGGATTTTTAAGAGTTTCAGGTTTGCCGGAAGCTTGTACTTTTCCAAGGCGCCATAGCAACGTAACCCCATCACCTTGTGCAGCAACATCTATTGGCACAAAGATTAATGTTTTAGGATCTTCGCGCAGCCTAAAGCCTGTCATATTCAAGCTTTTTAATAATTTAATAATATTGTTGACATTGTCTTTGCTTTGATTGCTATCGTAAACATTAAGCGCTTGAATCAAGCTTTGTATATCAGTTCTATTTTGATCGCTAGGTGCTTGGAATTTTACTTTGATCCCTGTATAGTCGCGCATCATGAACAGGGCGGCTTTGGGGGCTTGTGGGAAACGATCGGGTAAAGCCATGGTCATTCATCCTTGAACAATCCGTATTGACTTTCATCATATAGAAAAGCAAAGCGCGTTTACATCAGTAGTGTGCCATGCGTTGCTACAGAATTACGCTGAATTTTTTGGCAGCAAGAAACCATTAAGAAGCTACGTTTAATCTGCTGGCGTGTACAGACGACGTCTAACTAGCGCGTGGCCTTCTACAAAAGCGTTATATTGTTGTATAGAATCTACGCGGATCTTTTCCCAAATGCTAGGAGTTATGTTGAAGCTATTTCTGCCAGAGTACATATAAAGAAACCCTTTCACCACTCTATCTAATGCATGTCCATTGATATTGCCGTTACTCGATGCCTTAATGTTTTGTATTAAAGCTTGTTCAAGGTATTCTGCCATATCTTGTTTTTTAACAATCGTCTCTGGAGATGAAGAAGCTTCTCGACCACTTCGATCTGCTAAAGCTATTGCGTTCGCAAGGGTTTGATAAAGCTTTTGCTTGATTGCTTCATTAGAAACAGAAAAATACATAACAGTTAAATATTCAATATCATCTTGTGTAAAATTAATGCTTGGATCAATAGATTTGCGCACCGCTCTTTCAAAATCCAAAAATCTGGGAAACGCGCGGTACATCATATCAGCTCTCAATTTTACTACTATTTCATCAACCGGAATGTCTGTAACTACAGTTCTAACATTTCTACCACACAGTGTTGGCTTACAGTTTGCCACATCACACGCTGTCAAAGCATCGTAGGCGGCAATGTAATTATTGATTCTTTCATTCACACTATCAGTTGCGGCACAAATTTCCTTAAATTTCATCTCTAGAATATTGCCAATAATGCCTTCAACGGCTGAAGTTACTTGTCTGTGAACCGTTAAATGATGCACGGATGCTGCAATTGCGATAGCCAGAGCAACATATTTAGGTGAAGTTATTGTTTGCAGTTGATCATGCAGAATATGTAACAACAAATTCCAACTTTCCGTCGATATAGCCGGTGAATTTACCACTAGACAACTAGGGTCAGCCCATTCGTCAATTAGCAGCTTGATACATGCAGCATTTTTTCTCATTAATGCCATACGCAAGTGGCTGAATCCAACATAAGGCCCTGTTGTAATAAGGCCATTAACATCTGCACCATTAATAATTAATTCTCTAGCGGTTTCTACATGACCGGCATTTATAGCGACTCCCAGAGGGCTCATGCCGACACAAGATCCTCGTGTAAGTACCTTTTCAATTTGCGCGCCATATACAAGCAACAAGCGAATCAGCTTGTATTGTCCGTGATGAGCAACAACCGCCAACGGCGTAAACCCTTCATAAAAATCAGAGAATTTTGCCGAATTTGCGCTTACGTACCCAGCCTCGAGAAGGTCCGCTACTGCTTCGGCATTACCCTGCACTAGCGCGTATAAGAATGAATCGATAATTTTGTTATGCATTGCTTACTCCGGTGAATTGATATTTTTTAGCTTACAGCTTTGTATTTAATACGTTTATTATTTTGGACTTTTTTAGTTTCTTCTGGCTTATTTCCTTCGTCCTTTTCAACACGATGCAGCAACGAATCCATGCTAGCGGCCACATTAAAGCCTGTTACCATTGGATCATTGCCAGCCAGCGAAAAATTACTTTGAAATTTTTTATGCGTCACAGCGTGTTTATTATGATAAAATTGCGCAAATATTCCTGCTAATTGCATCTGTTGCGCAAAATTTTCACTTACGCGAGCGGCAATAGTAGTTAATAAATAATTTATGGCTTCTACATTATGCTCGCTAATATTATCGACTAACACACTTGCAAAATGTAAGAGCGTAGCATTTGGAATTGAACTTACGTTGAACAAAAAATAATCTGCAAGATCAACTGAAAATCTATAACTTATTGCCTTCGCAAAATTACTTTCGCTGTCAAATAAAGACTCAGGATTGTTTGGATTAAAATATTCGCATACCAATTCCAGCAATGCTGCCATATAGCATTGTCTGGCAATATGATTATTAATATTGTTATTCATGAGCATCGTAAAAATTGTATATAATGTCGCAGGACCATTAAATTTTACTATTATTTCTTTCAACAGTGTTGGACTTGCATTCGATAATTTTACTTTTTCATCACCAATAAAAATAGTGTCTGTAATGGTGATACGGCCATCGAGCACAGCATACATTGTATCAGTGTACTCAGCATGTAATAATTCATGCAATGGAATGCGTTTGGCTAAAGCAAAATTTTCCAATGCTAATATGGGTCTACATGTTGGACTAGCTACTAGCATCTCCAAAGCTGTGTTGTTTTCCCAGATGTCATCTTCATCGTCATCACTAGTTCTATTACGCACATGGGCGATCAAACACTCCGGCTTTACCTTTTTGCCTAAGTCATACTTATTTGCACGAAGTAAAGATTGCCCGAGCTCATCTAACAATAGCCAATGGAATACGGATGGACGCAGTAGCGGCAATGAGTCTTCATTATCCTCAGATTCAGCTTCAGATTCGCTGTCTTCCTCGTCTTGTATTTGCCTGTAATCAAATCTATTTAATGTTGCTGCGGTTATTTGAGAGCCAAGTTTAAACTTTTTCGCACAGAGCAGCTCGGTACCTTTTGTAAGGCGTGCCAAATCTAGCGCAATTGTTTTTTGATCATTATCGACATAATTTAAGCTATGCCCTGTGATTTCTAAGCCTAGCGCATAATCATCCAAGCATAGGTAGTCTAACCCTAAATCACTATCTATCAACGTAGCTGCTACGATGAAGCCGCTATGCCTGCTATTCACTACTGTAGGGGTAATAGTTACGCCCGCACGATGCAGTGCATGCAAAAGTTGTAAACCTATGTCTACCTCTGCAAAAGCACCAGCTACTGACATTTGATCGCCTTCTATATTCACGAATATAAAATTCAAAGTAGCCTGGGTTATCTTCAATCCTAGCTTATAATTGTAAGCATATAGTTGTGTAACTCCAAATGCAGTGGACGCTAATAATGATGCTAGTGAGTGACCAGCATATTTACCTTGATTAATTGGTCTATTCAAAAATTCTGCTGATATTTCCGTAACTGCAAATAAAGCCTCCAATATGGAAACCCCGATGGAATTCGCAGTTAAAATGTGCAGAAACGTTAAACCATTGTGCTTTTGTGTAGTAGAGCAATGCTCCATAAATACGGATGGGTATTGAGCAAATAACTGTAAAAAGAATTCATACTTATTCGCAGTAAGAATTGTTTGTATACCATGTAGTTCCTGCTCCCACAATGACTCTAAGAACCAAAACATTTGGTCTGCCTGCATATGAGCCAATGTTGTGAGTTCCACTTGACACAATAGATCGCCGCGATTTTCCAATAGTAAACGTGCACCCACGTTGGTTGACGATAAAGCGCTTGCAATCGTTTCAAACTGATCTGGTGATATATGATTGACTATTTTGCCATCAATAAATAATTCGCCAGTGGAGGTATTATGATGTGTTAAAAGTAATTGCCTGCCTTGCTCTGATTTTTGTAAAATCGTTACTAAATCTTCTACTAGCTGCTCATGTTTAAGAAAAGGCATAATTCACCATTTTTTTATTGTGCGCGAATTATATCGAGTAAGGGTGATTTTGTCAAATGCATAACTTTGTTTCAGTTTAAGTGTATACGCATAAAAAAAGTTGTTCGATACTTCAGCGACGAATTATTGTTATAAAGAAAAAACCCCTAGTAATTACTTACTAAGGGTTGAGAATTTAACGCCTGGCAGTGTCCTACTTTCACATGAGGAACCTCACACTATCATGGGCGCTGTATGGTTTCACGGCCGAGTTCGAGATGGGATCGGGTGGTTCACATACGCTATTGCCGCCAGACAGAAAGGATAATACCTAAACAGAAGCTGCTTTGCAATACCTGTTTATCACTTTATTTACTCATTTCACAAAGCCAGGCGAGGCCAGGTACAGTTTATGCTATCCTTAAAAGGGGCTAAAACAATAGAGCTGTATGCGCGCTTATCCCTATTTGCACGTTAAATTACTGCTAATCTGGTTGGAAAGGTAAGGACAATATATGTCTAAACAACACAAATATTCTGGATTTTCATTAATTGAACTTCTCGTGGTTATAACAATTATTGGTGTAATTGCAGCGATTGCTGTGCCAACATATAAAAGTTATTCATTTAGGGTGCAAATGACCAAAATTATTGCTGCAGAAAACGCCTTAATTACAACGGCTATGAATGTTGTTAGTACAACACGAAGAACAGATCAGCTTATAAATTCCTCTCTTTCATATTCCGAACTGGGTCTAACTCCTTCAAGTGTAGCGCCACTTCAAAATCTTGATGCCCCTGCAGAATATGCAAGCTCTGATGCTATTGGTATTACTGAATCTAGTCTTTCTAATCCTAATGATGTGAGAGTAAGAATACTCTATTTTGGGTCCTCTTATTGCAATCAAAATATTGACTCATTTCGTATTCAAGTCATTGTTGAATTATCTGGATCACAAATTCCAGCGCAATATAATTTGCTTCGTTTAGTTTCTTTTGCTTATCCTAATCCAGCGACTCACAGTTATACTCGAGTTGCAACAGGCGAATTGTTTGATAATAATGATGCGCCAGTTTTAGGAAATATTTTTCCAGCAGGCGTTATAAATTATAATGA
>DATIHV010000295.1:0-20856 GCA_035480295.1 Gammaproteobacteria bacterium | reverse complement strand
GATCCAGGGTTATTGGTAAAACCACCAGATAATTTAAAAATAGGTTATGTGCCAATTGTTATTAGCCAAACATTAACTAATAAAACTGCAACAGCAAAAAACCAAACTACGCCTGAAGCAAGGCTGCAAAAATTGGACGAGGATTCGGCAAAAGAAAAATCACGTGCACAAACCACACTTAAACTTCGCTAAAAACCAGTTACCTAGCGGAAGCGATGGCTTCCTCTAGGTAATACCCAATTATAACCCTATCCTTAGGAAAGCATCTCGAAGATACTGTATTTTTTACCAGTTATCTGCTAATAATATAATTTACCTGCCAATAACACTGTATAAACGCATAGTCTCATATTTTTAATAGGCCTCAAAACCAACAGAAAGTGACCTATAATAAAGTCCCTAGATTAGTTGCTTACCAAGCAACGGGAGTGTATATCATGAAAGACTATGTAAAAGATCCACAACAAAAAAATGTAAGACAACCAGGACAACAAGGACAAAATCCAGGACAATTCCAGGAAGATGATCCAGCTTCTTTGCGAAGCAGAAAAACTGGAGAACCCGATCCTGAAATTAGAAAAACTACCGAAAGATAATTTTTCTAAGTCCATGTGAGGTCTTAACAGTAACGCGCATCCAACAGCGATGTTGGATGCGCACCGTTTAGTATGCTGATTTGTACGTGAAGGAATATATATGTTATCGAAAAATGCAAGAGAACAAATCGTAAATTATAGTTATGCATTCGCATTAACTATAATTGCTGCAGTAGTCATTTCTACACCAGTAACAGCTGCTGAAGCTGTACCTGTAACGACAACTACAAAAGCTATATCACCCGCTGAAATGCCGCCACCCACTACAACAACACTAGAAACAACACCAGAAAATGGAGTAGTACCGGTAACAACAACTACACAAACCGTGACCCGTGCATCAATGCCGCCGCCAACGCAACCCGGAACTCCAGGATCTGCTACGATGCCAGTAACAACCACTACTAAATCGGTAGCTCCAGTAGAAATGCCACCACCAACGCAACAAACCGCACCAGCATCTGGGCCAGTACCCATGACAACAACCACAAAACCCGTGTCTCCGGCCCAGATGCCCCCTCCTACAGATTGATTAGTTGCTTAAAGCAATAGCGGAGCTAGAATATTATAAAATTGCACCGCTGTCGCAGGATAAGTCCACATCTAAACGCGATTACGCGTATGCTGTTAGCTAGGTTTACTAGTGTAGGCTGCGATCGTCCTATCTTCTGATTTTAAGCCTATGTGATTTTGGCTCACTTGTATTAAACCGCCACGTACCTTTTGATTATAATTAGCTATTTCAATCAAATTCATAAATATCGGGGTTCTGTCATGCGCGTATTCAGGCAAAATACACAGAGCTTTTTTACTCAGAGGCTCAATTGGGGCAGTTGTATCTATATTTTGTTGCTTCCATTCTAACCATCGATTTTTAACCCATGCATATAGCTGCATATCAAAGCTATGCTTATGTGCAAGCAATTGTTGAAATTCTGGATCAATTTTTGTAAACACTTTATCCCCTGTAACCTGGGATCTAGTTAAAGCTAAAGGTCCCCAGTCCTGGATAGATGCCAACACTTGTATAAAAGTATTAGTGTCTTCTGTTATTCCTGCTAATAAGAAGTGTTGTTCAATATTTCTTTTTGCGGTTTCCAATACATCTGTTGTACAAACGCCACTCATATAATCAACGCCAGCAAGCATGCGAGTTTGTGGATTATCAATGTTTGCATTCAGCAAATATTCTTTAGCCTGATCGCGGGTGAGATAGCCGCGTTGAAAATCAAAATTTGTATTGGATATTTCACGTTCAACTGGATTGCGTACCAAAACAACATACTTTGCTTGCAAGCCTAGCATCTTATGCGCGCCAAACGGAAAATGTCCACTAACAAAATTCATGTCCTTGCAACAATCAGGCTCAGTTTTTAATTTGGTTTGCGCTGCTTTCAATCCACCTGTCCAATTTGTGTAAATCTTGCCAGGAGATTGACCTGGAACTCTAGGCACTGCAAAACGAATTGCTTTAAAGTCGGGATCAGCTTTTGACAATGCATCCGCCACAAAGGTCAGGTTGGTACCACCAACTTTAGGTGGGTGCACAAAAATTATCGCGTTCGCAGGTGCAATTGCAGTTTTGAATTTTACTGGCGCTAAAAATACTAATTGTTGTGATGCAAAGGATATATTGGCTTTAGACTGATCTGTATTGAGCCTTGCAGGTTGACGCAGGCGATATACCAGGTATCCAAAAGTTATAAGCGATGTTGCAGCTATAACAGATGCAGTTGTTTTATCAATTTCCGACCACTTCATGAAAAAAGCCTAATTGTGATAATTTGTAATAGCATACTTTATCACCCTAGAAAAAGATTTTCCAGATGTTATCTTAGCTTCTTGATTGCAGCACCATGTTCGTAATTGCAAGCCATTCGTCAGCTGTGACTGGTGTAATTGATAGGCGATTACCTTTCCGCAATATAATCATCTCATTTAAATGTTGGTTAGCGCGCAATTCACTAATAGAAATTATATGTTTAAATTTTTTTACGAGTTTTACATCGCGCATGAACCAAGTTGGGTGATCTAAGTTAGACTTTGCATCGTAATATTTTGAGTCTGGATCAAACGCAGTATAATCCGGATAACTAGCACTGACTATTTCCGTTATGCCTATAATGCCGGGGATTTTACAGTTGGAATGGTAAAAAAATGCTTGATCACCAAGTTGCATGGAATCGCGCATATAGTTCCGTGCTTGATAATTTCTAACGCCGTCCCAACAATGTGTCTGCTGCGGGGCTGCTTGTAAGTGATCGATGCCGAAGGTTTCGGGTTCGGACTTCATTAGCCAATACTGCAAAAAGATCACCCTGATAGCAAAATGTCAGGCAATTTTCGCATAATCTAGGCCGCGTTGTACACTACCAATTTGGATTATGCTTTCCCGCACGGCGCGCGCGAATACTGCTCTCGGCCTTTTCCTTACTATCGGAATGCGCGATAACTTGCCATTTTCCGTCTTCTTTTTTTAAAATTGGCCAACCCTTTGTTTTGGTTTTTTTTCCAACTTTATACGGCAAATGTCAAACCCTAAATATGGTAAGGCCTAATATCAACAGCGCCAAGAATATTACTAAAAAGACAAAAAACAAGATTCTTGCTATATCGGCACTTGCTTCAGATAAGCCTGTAAAACCAAATAAGCCCGCGACAATTGAGATAATAAAAAAGAATAAAGCCCATTTCAACATGGCGAAACTCCTAACAAATTCAGCAATTTTCATTATAGCATGTATAATTATGAACTATCATGATCATGACCTTTAGCTAATCTTAAGTCCCGGCTTACGTATGGCCTGATAATTGTATAAATTGCATACTATAGGCTAAAATTAGTATCAGCAAACAGTAAATTTGAGGTGATTAGCATGTTGCAATGGGTTTTGATATTTCTCGTGCTAGCTATTGTAGCCGGTGTTTTTGGTTTCACCGGAGTCGCAGCGCAAGCAGCTTATATAGCAAAGATATTATTTGTGCTTTTCTTAGTGCTTTTCTTAGTTTCAGTAATCATGCACTTTATTGGCGGATCTAGCCCATAGAGCAAGTTTAAAGGGTATTATATGCAAAAATTCATCAATGTCTTAGCTGTGGTTTTAATTATCGCTGGCATAGTCCTACTAAGTTACACTGGAATAACTTATCAAACGCAGGAAAAAGTAGCGCAAATCGGCGACGTTAAGATTACTGCTGAAACCGACAAGACTATTCCCTTCTCACCAATTGCCGGTGGCTTATGTCTTGCCTTAGGGATCGGGCTTATTGTTTTCAATAGAATGAAGCGCTAGGACTAATAACTGAACAGTTGTATTCAGACATAGGCGAGCTACGATGAAAAGGCAACCACGACGCCAACCTGCTGAATATCGCGATTATAAAACTGTCCTTGTTGCGACTTGCCAACTTTATATTGCAGTAATATCTGCAAATATCTGTTGCAATATTTCGTACGCTCATACTGTAAACCAACTCTGACGGTGATTGTAGGCTGATAATTGTTCTCTTGCCAGGCGTTTGCAAATGCACCAGCAATTAATCTTGTTGAATTTTTGAACACAATTCGGTTGGAAAAATAATCTAACCCACCAGCAAAACTAAGACGTTTCAAAGGTGCAGGATCTACATGAAAAATATATCCTATGACCATGTAGGGGCTCAGGCTAATATCGCTTTTATAACGTACAAAGCACTTTATTGTTTCATAGCTTAGGTTAATACGATCAAATGTTTGGCCGGCCTCACTGAGCAAAAACTCATCTCCAACATGTGAGCTAACATGCGACAATTGGAATAAATATTGAAAGTCATTGCGCCTATGACTCAAACCTAAAGCTACAAAATAGTCGGCATTTACTAATTTGGTAGGCATGCTGCCAATGTCCATCAAGCTAAATGCTGCAGCTTGAATGCCAATTTCAAAAGGACTTCGTTTGTTGCCAAATTCTGCTAAACCAATATTTTCGCCAAGATTAAATGTCCACAGCGTTTTGCCCAGATTTCCTTTAAAGTCGTGGCCTATCCCCACCAGAAATTTTGGCCAGCGAGGATCAGCAATTGGTGCATCAAACAAATTCTTTGGAGGAAGAAATTCAATTTCCGCAGCGTGAACATTACACACTAAAATTATGTGCAATATTAGCACGTAAATATATTTCATTTTTAAGTCCGACCCTGGATGAGTACGACGTATTCGCCAGGGTGATGTGGCATCTTTACAACTTAGTTTTTAAGATTATCTAAATCCTGCTCGCGTTGTTTTTGCCTTAACCTTTCTTTTTCCGTTACACTGCCAACCTTGCGTTGTTGATCGCGTATACCTGAATTTTCACGCTCTATCGCGCCTATTTCGTCCTGACGTTGCATTTCCCGCTGCGCTACAGCCCCTTCTTTTTGCGCGAGCAATGTATTTAATTTGTATTGTTCAGCTAATCTGATTTGATCCAATCTAAACACTTCCCTAGCCGATTGCCGTTGATCTCCTGACATCACATCCCATTTGTCGTTTGCTACGCCATAAGTAGTATTTTCCTTTCCTGTACAATAGGAACCAGCACAACAACCTCCTAGAATGGCTGCCATTGCAAATATTGCTGACATTTTCGCTATATTCATAGTAATCTTCCTTCATTAAAAATTATTTTTGTTCTCGCATGGATCGACTGTACTCTTAATTCCAGCAATAGCAAGTTATTATAATAAATAGCAAAGGCAGTCGAATGAGTCCCAGAAAGCTTCCACGATTCAGTCAATATGTATTATAATGCTCGTATCTCTGTAATTAACTTGGAAGCAATCATGAATTTATTAAATACACTCACAAAACTAGTGACTATTGTATTAGCCCTGTCCCCCATCACAACGTATGCTGCTAGCACAGCTAAAGTAACTAGCAAAGTCGAATCAGCTGGTAAACAACTTGCCACAGATACTGAAGATGCAGCAATCACAACCGCAGTTAAAGCTAAATTTGCGGTAGAATCCGATATAAAATCCTTTGATATACATGTGACTACGACGAATCACGTAGTATATTTGTCAGGCACTGTAGACACCCAGTTACAAGCAAACAAAGCGGTGGAAGTAGCACAAAGCGTTAAGGGTGTGAATGATGTCGATGATTCTAAATTGAGCGTTACGAGCAGCAAGAGTTACATCGATGATGCTTTCACCACCGCAAAAGTTAAAGGCAAAATTATGCAATTAGAAAGTGATAATGTTATTTCCGGAAAAAATGATTTGCAAGTAGAAACAACGAACGGTGTTGTGCATATTTATGGCAAAGCAGCATCGCGTAAAGATGTTAGCGCTATAGAAAAAGCGGTGGAAAAACTGAACGGCGTTAAGAGCGTTAAAACTAATATCGATGTGAAGTAAAGTAACTGGTCCTCTACACGATGACAGCGCTTTCTATAATTTGCAAAGCGCTGTCTGCAGTGTCAATCAACTAATAGCCGGGCACAGTCTATACAAACAACGAACCTGATCCCAAGCGTCCATTGCACCCAAGGCCACCTGGACCATTAAAAAAGCCACATCTTGCAACACAAAAACGAGCATGCTACGATTACGGCATGATGTTAAATAGATTAATAACAGTAATTTTTACAGGGAGTCTTTGCATGACTTCTGCGAACGCGCATATACAACAAGACATTTTGCTAATAGCAGATCCAAAAATTTTAGCAATTCCTGTCCACGAAAATCATGAAGAATTAGTCGATCTAAGAAGCCAAAACATTATCGCTTTTGGTTCTTCGCCGGAAGTTCCTAACAATACCGATTACACAAAAATGCGTAAACAAGTGTACGATAAATTAGTCGAAGCACAAGCTCTACTACCAAATGGCTTAAAATTTCGCATTTATGAAGCATTACGCAGCCTTAGCTTGCAAGAGCGCTTGTTTAAAGATCGCTTTGAAATCGTAAAAAAGTCCAATCCTGCATGGAGTCACGAAGACATTTTTAAGGAAACAACGCGTCTCGTATCTCCTGTAGTCAATATCGATGGCACACGTAATGTACCACCGCATTCTACCGGCGCTGCAATAGATATTTACTTGATTGATGGCAAAGGTCAAGTTGTAGATATGGGCATAAGAACCGAAGATTGGATACTAGATGAAGATGGCTCAATTTCTGTTACTGATTCAACCAAAATTTCTGCTGAAGCGCAAGCCAACAGAAAAATTATGGGTGACGCGCTATCGAAGGTAGGCTTTGTAAATTATAAAACCGAATATTGGCACTGGTCGTATGGTGATCGATATTGGGCCTATTACAAAGAACAGCCGTTCGCGTTCTACGGATCTGTTTGAGCTACGCGTTCTGCAAGCGAACTTTACTTCTTACAGTAAAACTTACAAGTTGGGCGGATCGCGAGCAATACAACAATGATCAGGTACCAATACCAATTTAAACTCAAAATCGGTGGCCATACTTTGGCAATGAACAGCCCAAAGAAGAATGCACACCACTTGACCTGCACCCAATCATACCAATGTAGTTTTTTTGTTCTTTTTTCGAGCCATGTTTTTAATTTCATAATTTCTCCTTAAATTCAGGATAGTCAATATTCTGAATGTTATGTTTAGATCACATTATTCCGAGGGCTTATATACAGCATTTGAATTAATTTTGTGGCTGTTATAGGCTAACTCTTCAAGGAGTTCGATTTGAAAAAGGGTTTTTTCATATTTCTTATTGCTTTTGCAAGTCAAGCGTATGGCCATGCATCCAACGACGCATCGACTTTCTTTTTTGTAGATGCCCTGTTTTGGCAATTAACTGATAGTAGTAGTGAGAATTGGGGACAAATTATCCCACCTAGTACTGATGTTAATCGCACTATAGATGTTTTAAAACTTACCTTTGATTGGAATCCAGGCGCTAGAATTGGAGTCGGACGCGATAATGTATTTACTGATTGGGATCTTGCACTTTTCTACACATGGTTTCAAACTCGAGGCAACAAGCAAGCAAGTGCCTCGTCTGGTGCAATCTCATCCGCATATCTTGGTAATTTCTTTGCCAACAATACCGATGGCAGCAGTATCAGTAGCAGCCCAACGTATCGTAATGCCAGTATGCGTTGGAAGTTTTGGTTTAACACCCTTGATTTAGAACTTGGCCGCAAACTTAAAATCAATCGTCTGCTTCAATTACGACCTTTCATTGGGGTTAAAGGCGGGATCATTGATCAACATATGCATACCACATGGCAAAACCCAACTAACGCGGTTAATTTTAGCACTGCAACGGAAAACCTAAAAAATAATTTTTGGGGAGTTGGTCCGGTTATTGGGATAGATACAACGTGGACTATGTGCAAAACTAGTAAAAACTTTTTCAATGTATTTGGGAATTTTTCAGGTGCTGCATTATGGGGGCATTGGAATTTTAGCGATTTGTATCAAAATAATACTCCGCTATCTGTTGCTGTCAAAGTCGACACTGTGAATGGCGTATCTACTATGGCGCGTGGATTACTAGGGATAGAATGGATGCGCAAAACTACTAGTTATAAAGCAAGTCTACGTTTAGCTTATGAAGCACAAGTTTGGTTTGATCAGATCCAATATTACTCGTACAACATGGGAAGGTTAGAAAATCTTCTTGCAGTGCAAGGTTTAGTGTTGGGTTTTTGTTTTTACTTTTAATTAAGATTGGTAATGAAGAAATTACTTTTAGGCATTTTACTAATATTTACTAGCTTATACTCTAGCACTATATATGCTGCTGGCATTGCGCCTGAAGTCGACATACTTGTTTGGCATGTATCACAAGAACCTACATCCACTTGGGCAAACATTGCACAAACCGGTGGCAGTCATACATTCACTTTAAAGGCACCAAACGTTGATTTTAATTGGGATGTAGGAGTTAAAATTGGTGCATTATATGAAGCTAGTAGTGGCTTATGGGACAGTGGGCTATATTGGACTTACTTTAAAGCAAAAACCACCAGCAACGTAGCAAATTCTTTGCAATTAGTTTTCCCTGAATTTTTCAGCGGTTTTATAAGCCAAAACTTTTTCTTTGGTGGTAGTTTAGACTGGCGCTTGTTAATGAACATGTTCGATTACGAGCTTGGACACAAATTCAATGTTGGTAAATCCTTCGCTCTACGCCCGTTCATTGGTATCAAGGGTGGTACTATTTATCAAACAATAAATTGCGACTGGAATGCTATTTTATACACTGCTACAGAAAAAGTTAAACACAACTTTTTTGGCATTGGGCCAAGCTTTGGCATAGATACCACGTGGAAATTTTATAAGAACTTCAGCTTGAGGGGCGATTTTTCTGCTGCGCTGCTGTGGGGCAATTGGAAAATTTCCGATACATATTCTAGACCGTATGTGCCGTTCGTGGTAGATCCTACAACCATAACTACAGACATGCATCATACACAATTAGGCACGCTGATGCTGGATTACTTTTTAGGTTTAGCGTGGAATGCAACTAAAAAACCTGGGCTTTCGCTGCAAATTGGCTATGAAGTACAATGGTGGACTAATCAGCTGCGTATGCCTACATTTCAGCAATTACCAGTACATGGTGATTTGACATTACAAGGTGCAACATGTCGCATTATTCTAGACTTCTAATAGCAGCATGCTTGTGCGTTTCTAATGCTGCAAACGCAGTAAATTTCTTTGCGGATGCGCTGTATTGGCAAGCAACTGAAACCATCGAGTGGTGTTATAACAATAGTTTAAGCACTCCTAATCAAATTATAGAATATCACACCATGCAGTTTAATTTTGATCCAGGATTTAGAGTTGGTGTAGGTTTTGATGGCACTTTTGATATTAAATTCTACTACACGAGGTTTTACACAAAATCAAACGCCACCGCGAGCGGCAATTTAGTTTCGACGTATCTTGGTGGCAAGCTGGCGCAAAGCTCGACATTTTTTCATAGCGGGCAACTCGCAGCCACTATAAATTTCAACATGTTTGATTTGGATCTTAGTAAAGGATTTACTGTTGCAAATTCACTTGTGCTGCGCCCAGTGATTGGTTTACGGGGCGGTTGGATTGATCAAAGCGTTGATACGAGTTTTCGGGGCAGTACTTCGATCAGTGAATACGTTACAAATAATTTCCGCGGCATAGGCCCTAAAGCAGCTATCGAAACTCAATGGTGGTTAAAACGCACTAAAAATTCTAGATGGAATATCTTTGCTGATTTTACCGGATCATATTTATGGGGCTATTGGCAGATTACAGATGTTACCTACCAGAGCACTGGCGCACAAGTACACATCAACTCTGGAAATAGAACTTTCGGCGCAATTACGTTGCAAGCCCTGGTTGGTTTGGAATTTGCTTACAAATGTTTAGATGTGCAGCTGGGTTATGAAATTGTCGATTGGTTTAATCAATTTCAAGTGCTTGATGATGGCACTGGCGCACATGATAATGATCTTATTTTGCAAGGCTTAACTTTGCAGCTTGCATACAGATTTTAATCTTTGTTTTAATGCTGAAATCCAATAGCTCACTGGCTAACAACATGATCCAAAACAAGATCAACGACGTTCAAATACAGCTTAGTATAATTCAAGAATATGGCGTATAATCAGTATACAATATTAGCCATTAAAAGTTTACTAGATAACATATGAATTCTGTCTTTAAGTCGATACACCTTTGGTTCGATAGTAATGCTAAAAGCAGCGTTACCGATTCGCGTGATATTAACTGGCTACGATGCCTGCCGCACTTTATGATCTATCTAGGATGCCTAGGAGTATTCTGGGTGGGAGTAAGTGCTCCAGCTATATATGTATGCATAGCTTCCTATTGTGTGAGTGTGTTTGTGCTCACTGGGTTTTACCATCGCTTCTTTTCGCACCGTACATTTAAGACGTCACGCGCTTTTCAATTTTTTATTTCCGTAATTGGAATGTGTGCTGCACAACGTAGTCCGTTATGGTGGGCTGCGCATCATAGATCACATCATAGGTACTCAGATACCGTCCAGGATAAACATTCGCCAAAACAACACGGCTTTATACGTAGTCACTGGGGTTGGTTTTTGGAAGACAGGAACTTTGGTGTTAATGAAGACTATGTGAAAGATTTAATTAAATTTCCGGAATTGGTATTTTTAAATCGGTTTGATTTTCTGCCACCACTAATATATATGTGCTTACTTTATTATTTTGGCGGCTTACAGATGTTGGTGTGGGGCTTCTTTGTGTCTACCGTGCTTGTGTATCAAGTTACATTTGCCATAAACTCGGTGGCACATTTAGTTGGAACGCGCCGCTATAATACCACTGACACTAGTCGCAACAACTGGTGGCTCGCTATATTAACTTTTGGCGAGGGCTGGCATAACAATCACCATCACTGGCCAAGCTCTGTTAAGCAGGGATTTAGGTTCTATGAAATCGATATCACGTACTACTTGCTACGAGTATTACAATCCGTCGGTTTAATTTGGGATCTGCGCTTACCGCCGCCGGAAGTAATCAACGATACAATCGAACTTAATCGTCAGACTGCAGCTCAGAACTAGAAGGTAATCCAGATTTTTATCTGCTGCCGCGCGTTCCGCTATTTGCAATCGCTGCAAAACTTTGCATGCTGGTTGATTCTAAAATCATATAACGCGGCTGTGTCATTGTAGGCTCAGATTTATTCGCTGGTTGACCCGCGATACTAAATGCCATTACATACCCAGCTTTTTCAGCTTCTTGCTCTAAATATTTATCATAAATGCCATGTGGCCACGCTAGTAATGTAACGTCGATATCAAGTTTTTTGTCGAGGATCTTTTTCGAGGTTACAAGCTGATTATTTACTAGCTTAGCATATTCACTTTCAGAGAGCCGTTTCTTTTCTTGTTTAAAATTTGGATGCCATAAAGTATGCCCTTGTATATCGAACTGGCCAGTACTTTGCAATTCGCGCAGTTGATCCCACGTCATTGCATAAGGTGCGCTTGGGTTGGAAATTGATGACGGATATATAAAAAGCGTAACCGGCACATTATATTTGCGCACTATTGGCCACATATATTTGTAAACTGTATCACGCCCATCATCAGCCGTAATTACCACGGCTTTATCAGGAATTGACGATTTTTTGCCTTGTAAATACTCCACCAGTTCTTGTAGCGGTATTACAGTAAAACCATTATCTTGCAGCCATTGCAATTGTTGCTCAAACTTTTTGGTGCTAACGGTCATGCTGCCTGGCGTTGAGGGATGGAAATTGTGGTAACACAGAATCGGTACTTTTACGTTTGAAGCGGCCTGTACAGTGCCAGCAAATAAGCATAATGCCAACAGAAAGGACCGAAATATCGAGTTAAAGGTGGTTTGCATTGTTGTTTTCATCCCTTAGTACGATAGTAAATAATTATTATGTATACAGTATAGTTACTTTTAAATTGCGTCGCAGGATGTACTATGAGGAAAATGCTATTTCTCGTGGTACAAGGTGTCAAAAAACAGTCACAAAGAACCTTTCCTATGTTTGATATCTTTCTTTTAGGTCATTTGGCACTACAAATTACTGCCAAAGACCACGGGTATGTTATAATCCCGCCCCATGCAAGACCATGAATATAAACATCCCGATGGCAAGAGGTTCTTTAACCCTACGTTGCCCAACCTTGAAACCAAAAGCTTTTGGAAAGGCTTACGCATGTGGTATTCCACCCCAAAAGCCAAGTGGCCTAAATTAGTAGAGAATAAAGCCACGCCACAAATTTTAACAAGTGTTCCAGCAAATCATGTTGGCGTGACATTTGTAAATCATGTGACATTTGTATTGCAATTACCAGGCGTAAATATAGTCACCGATCCGATGTGGAGTAAACGTGCCAGTCCGTTCCATTTTATTGGCCCGGCGCGTGTTAGGAAGCCAGGCATAGCGATGCAGGATTTACCAGACATTGATTTAGTACTAATTAGCCACAATCATTATGATCATTTAGATATTAAAAGCATTAAGCAACTCGATAAACGCTTTGCACCGCAATTTTGTATCGCGCTTGGTGATAGCAGGATCATTAATAAGCTACGCGTGCATAAATATAAAGAATTAGATTGGTGGCAATCTATACAAATTAATGAAAATACGCGCATCACTTTTACTCCAACGCAACATTGGTCTGCGCGTGGTATGTTTGATCAATATCACAGCCTGTGGGGCAGCTACGTGATCGAGCACAATGGTAAGAAAATATTCTTTGGTGGTGATGCTGGATATAGTTCACATTTTAGCGATATATACAAGAAGTTTGGCGTCTTCGATTTAGCTTTTGTTGGCATTGGCGCTTACGAACCACGTTGGTTTATGAAAAACATGCACACCAATCCCGAGGAAGCAGTACAAATTCACAAAGACTTGCACGCTAAACTTAGCATCGGCATGCATTATGGAACATTCCAGCTGTCTGCCGAAGCGATCGATCAACCATTGATTGATTTAAACGCGGCAAAGATCAAACATGCAATTCCTGAGAACGCATTTACGACTCTAGACGAAGGTGAAACGCGCGTTATTGAATTGTAGCTTTAAGATTGGGTCAATGAATAATATCTTGTAAAGGCCGTTCTAGTGCTTTCATCTATCGCTGCTTGCGTAAAAATCTCCGCGGCTAATTTTTGTGCATTGCCTATCATTTGCTGCACTTGATCTGGATTATCTTCCGCCCACGCAAACTGCTGCTGTAAATTGTCAAAATTCGCGCTAATAGGCAGGTAGTGCTCATATGCCCGCAGTTTTGGGTAGTACCATTGAGTTTTATTTGAGATATGTTTCACCAGTAAGCTATTCGAGCTCAAGATCCACGCCATACGCGAATATGAGCATGAATATCCATCAAGATCTAATAAATATTTATATGGCAATGACTCTTCAGGGCTAACGGGTGTTGTTAAAGCAAAATGTTTTTCGGCATATGCGCGCAATTTTTTATGTTCCTTGGTGCCATAGCCTATAAATCCTGCATCTATAAATGGGTATTTATTGGCTATATCGCGCATAAATTGCACGCGCAATGGGCCATTGGCTCCGCCACGCCAAAAAATAGCCGCCTGCTTTTGTGACCATGGATGCTTTTGCGCAGCACTGCGAATTGCACCCAACAACTGCGCATAGCCCCTATGCGCATCAAAATCCGGCAGCAGTACAACTTTGTTATGTGCAACTAGTTGTTGATCGCTCGCAAAAGCCAACAGCGGCAGAGAAGGTTCCGCATGCACGCCATCTTCTAAAGCAAGCAAATAATAGCCATCCGGTATTGGATCAGCACTCTGCTGTATGCGGGTAACAGTTTGCAATACACTATCAAGCTTATCTTGCCAATGCGTGCCAGAGAAATTACTATAAGTATCACATGCACTGTGCTTAATAATCAGCAACGATACGTGCTTTGGCAGTGGAGTGGTTCGTATGGATTGCTGCACTTTACGCGGTAAATGCTTTAATCCAGTCGAATATAGCGGCAGACGCTGTCGTTTATAGGTTTTATAGCTTGCGACAAAGATTGTTAGGCCAATTAACAGAGCAATGATTACATATTTTATAATCGAGCGTTGCCGCATCTAGCGTAACGCCTGCCATTTCTTAAACATGCGTACAATTGATGGCTGCAGAGTTGGCAATTGTGCGATGTCGCTACCAAACCAACGTAAATCTTTAGATTCAGGGCTAATAACTACGTCAGCATCATCCAGCACACGCAATAAGAATCGTACGTCGTAATGTAGATGCTCTGGATCATTCTTATGTGCTGGAATACCATGGACATCAATGTCAAATATCGCTGTAGAAACTGGGACGATATTTACTAATCCCGATTCTTCCTTAGCTTCTTTCAATGCCACTTGTAATAAATCAGGATCGCCATCACAATGCCCACCTAGCTGTAGCCACGTATCAAGCTTTGTATGATGCGTTAACAAGGCTTTATCAAAATCGGCACTCACTAACCAACAAGAGCCAGTAAAATGTCCTGGCACACAGGTGCGCTCAAAACAATCCTCATGTGCATTTAAAAAATCTAGCATCTTTTGCTTTGCAGCAACTTCTATAGGATCAACTGGATGATAGTTGGTAAGTAACTGTCTTAGCGCTTCTCTATGCATTTTGCACTCGCATTCAATTTAAGAAATCTATAAAACAATAATTACTGCTGGATCACTGGACAAAGCACGGTATATATCATCCAATTGTTGCTGGCTTTTGGCCATAAACGTGACTGTAAATGAAGTATAATTGCCATTAGCACTTAAGCGCGCAGACATACGCATGTGCTCTAGGTCAACATTATTCTTTTGCATCACAGGCACGATAATAGCTTCTAAATTAGCTGCTACCGTGCCAACAACTTTTAGTGAAAAAACTACGGGAAAATGCATTATTTGCCCTCTTACGCGTTCTTATTAGCCTATGGCTTTCCCATCAACCCAGCTACGTGCATTATAGAACATTTGCATCCATGGTGAATCTTCTTGCCAATCATCTGGATGCCATGAATTTTGCACGGTACGGAACACACGTTCAGGATGTGGCATCAATATGGTGACGCGACCATCTTCTGTGGTTAAACCGGTAATGCCGTGTGGTGATCCGTTTGGATTATTCGGATATGTAGTCGCGGCGTTACCGTAATTGTCTACAAAGTGTATGCAAGACTTGCCTGCATCAACTGTAGTTTTGTATTCCGCTCTACCTTGGCCATGCGCAACCGCAATTGGTAAACGTGCCCCTTCCATACCTTTAAAGAAGATTGATGGCGATGGTGTAATTTCTACCAAAGCTACACGTGCTTCAAAACTGCCAGAAGTATTACCTACAAATGCTGGCCAATGATCACTACCTGGAATTAACTCTTTAAGCGCCGCTAACATTTGACAGCCATTGCATACGCCCAATGTAAAGGTATCTGCACGTTGGAAGAATTCGGTGAATGCTTTACGCGCTGTTGGATTGTGCAAAATTGTCATTGCCCAACCACGACCTGCGCCTAGCACGTCACCATATGAAAAGCCACCACAAGCGACTAATCCACGGAACTCTTTAAGATCAACTTTACCACTTAGAATGTCGCTCATGTGCACATCGACCGGTGTGAAGCCAGCACGCTTAAACGCCGCCGCCATTTCATTGTGGCCGTTTGTGCCTTGCTCGCGCAGAATTGCAACTTTTGGAGCTGCAGTCATAGCTAGCACGGGCTTCTGCACTTTGAACGTTACATTGGTATTCAAACCTGGATCTTTTAGATCTAACTTGTGCTGTAATTCTTGGGCTGCAGTAACTGGATTATCGCGCAAGGACTGCATATGAAATGTAGTTTGCGCCCACATATTACGATATGCTTTCCAGCTGTCGCCTAGCACTTGCTTACCATTACGATAAAAGCCGATGTTCATTTTCGCGATAGGTGCACCAATGTCATGACTCATGCCACTCAAACCATGGTGTTGCAAAATAGCTTCTACAGCAGCACGATCTTTAACACGGTATTGCAGCACACCGCCTAGCTCTTCGTTAAACAATGTCGCAAGATTGTCTTTGCCTAATGCATCTAAATTGATCTGCAAACCGCAATGTCCAGCAAACGCCATTTCTAATGCAGTTACAAACAAGCCGCCATCTGAACGATCGTGATAGGCTACTAATAAATTGTTCTCCACTAAATCTTGCATCGCATTAAAATAGGACTTCAACAAGACTGCGCTATCAACATCTGGCGCTTGATTGCCTAATTGATTATATACCTGCGCTAAACTGGAACCACCTAAACGATTTTGTCCATTGCCCAAATCGATCAACATAATCGCAGTTGGCCCTTGATCCATGCGCAGTTGCGGTGTAACTGTTTTACGAATATCACGTACTGTAGCGAACGCACTAATGTTCAAAGACAAGGGAGCAGTAACAGATTTCTTTTCATCGCCCTCTTGCCACACGGTTTGCATAGATACTGAGTCTTTACCAACCGGAATTGCTATACCTAATTGTGGGCACAATTCCATACCAATTGCATGTACGGCACTATACAAGCGTGCGCGCTCCACTTCATCTTTTGTAGCGACCTGCCAATTAGCGGATAATTTAATCGCATTTAGATCACGAATGTTAGTTCCTGCTATGTTGGTAATAGCTTCACCAACCGCCATACGCGCCGCAGCTGCGCTATCAATTAATGCTATGGGCGGACGCTCGCCCAAAGACATTGCTTGACCATCGTACGCATTGTATGAACTAGCAGTTACCGCCGCATCAGCTACCGGAACTTGCCATGGACCTACCATTTGATCTCGCGCAACCAAACCTGTAATCGAACGATCACCGATTTGAATCAAGAAGGTCTTTTCGGCAACAGTTGGTAACATTAATACCCGTTTTGCCGCATCACTTAGCTTAACCTTGGTTAGTGCTAGATCAGCTGGTTTTTCTTGCACGCTAGCTGCAGTAAGTTGCGTGCGCGGAGTGTTTGCGAATAAGAAATCCATCGGCAAATTTATAGGATGGTTTTTAAAATGCGCATCATAAACTGCTAACGCAGCTTCTTTAGTCGCACGGCCAACTACAGTCACAGGGCAACGTTCACGTGCTGCAATTTCCTGGAATTTTTTAAGATCTTTAGTTGCAACAGCAACAATATAACGTTCTTGTGATTCGTTACACCATAGCGCTGCAGGAGTCATACCTGGTTCTTGATTTGGTACATCACGTAATTGCACTTGCACACCCAAATTGTCAGCGTGCACAATTTCTGGAATTGCGTTCGACAACCCACCAGCACCAACGTCATGTATAGATATAATAGGATTAGCGCTGCCCAAAGCTGCACATGCATCAATAACTTCTTGGGCACGACGTTGCATTTCTGGGTTCTCGCGTTGCACAGAAGCAAAATCTAATTTCGCATCACCTGCGCCCATAACTTGTGATGATGCTGCACCGCCACCAATTCCAACTGCAAACGAAGGACCACCCATCACAATAATTGCTACATCTGATTGTAAGGCATTCTTTTGTACATGTTGTGGACGAATACTACCCATACCACCAGCAAGCATGATTGGCTTGTGATAACCTTTTGTTTCGGCACCACGTTCTGTGTTGATCACTTGTTCATAGGTGCGGAAATAGCCTAGCAAATTCGGCCTACCAAATTCATTGTTAAATGCAGCACTGCCTAAAGGCCCTTCTAACATTATTTGCAAAGGTGTTGCTAAACGCGCAGGCTTAGATAAAGGACCTTCCCATGGTTGTGTGAATGATGGAATACGTAAATTAGATACACTAAATCCTGCTAGACCAGCTTTAGGTCTACCGCCTCTACCAGTTGCACCTTCATCGCGGATCTGCCCGCCTACACCAGTAGCAGCTCCGGGAAACGGTGATATAGATGTTGGATGATTATGGGTTTCTACTTTAATAAGCACAGGAATTGCTTCAGCAATTTCTTCATATACATGTGTATTAGGATTAATCAATAAACGTGTGCCTTGTGGCCCATCCATCACCGCTGCGTTATCCGAATAAGCAGACAATATCCCTTGTGGACTTTGTTTAGTGGTATTTTTAATCATGGCAAATAAAGACATCGGTTGCACTACGTCATCAATAGTCCATTGTGCGTTAAACACTTTGTGGCGGCAATGTTCCGAGTTAATTTGCGCGAAAGTCATTAATTCCGCATCAGTTGGGTTGCGTTTTAAGCTGATGTAATTGTTATATAAATAATCAATTTCATTGTCGGAAAGGGCCAAACCTAAACTTTTATTAGCGTCTTTTAAAGCAGTTTTGCCTTCTGAAACTAGCACCGTGCGATCCATTGTCGGCTCGGTGGTCGCAAACAATACTTTACCTTGCTGTGCATCAGTAAATACAGCTTCAGTCATTCTATCGTGTAACAATGCGCTGATTTTAGGCAAATCTTGCTGCATTTCATCTGTAGATTTGTTTGCGGTTACATAATATAGCTTGGCATGTTCAACACGCTTTACGTTATCGAGGCCGCAATTGTGCAAAATATCAGTCGCTTTAGACGACCATGGAGAAACTGTTCCCGGCCGTGGAGTTACTACTATTTGCACAGTATCAGGATTGACCGTGGTTTGTGCCGGAATTTGAAAAATTTGCTGCAGCTGCGTAAGTTGTGCTGCGGTTAGCTGATCGCTTGATTCAATGTAATATAAACTTTGTCCTTCAAGCTTCTTGACTGCTTTGCTTGTACCTTTTAATTCATTCTCTAAGCGTTGCAACGCATACGTACGCGCAATTGGCGCACCGTGCAGCACCGTAACAACTTGCTCAGCGCTACACGCACCAGAAATCAAAATTACGCATAAACATAATATTCGTTGCAACATGTTATTTTCCTTTTTTGATTAGATCCCCGATAAACGCAAAGCGTTTTCGGGGATGACAAGACAGAGTTACGCGAACAAATCACCGTTGAATTCTACTTGTGCTTCAGCGCCATCGCGTTTACGCATTACACCAATTTTGTATGCCTTAACATCGGTTGTAGCCAATTGCTTTAACACTTTGTCTACGTTTTGCTTTTTGACAATTAAAATCATGCCGATACCGCAGTTAAATGTATTGAACATTTCATTAGAAGCAACTGGTCCAGCTTGCGCAACCCACTTAAATACCGCGGGTACTTCCCAAGTCTTTACGTCAATGCTCGCAACCAAATCTTCACCGTATACGCGTGGTAAATTACCCGGCATACCGCTACCAGTTATATGCGCCATTGCTTCAATCAAACGTTGGTCTAGCATTGGTTTGACTGTGCTTACATAAATACGCGTTGGCGTGAGCAATACATCGCCCATAGTAGCTTGTTCAGAATTAAACGGTGGCTTTGAGTCTAAACTTAACTTGGATTTTTCTAAAACTTTACGTACTAGTGAGAACCCGTTCGAATGTAAACCAGTACTTGCTAAACCGATCAATACATCACCATCATTTACTTTACGCGGTAATATATCGCTCTTTGATACAACGCCTACTGCAAAACCAGCTAGATCATATACACCAGGTCCATACATACCCGGCATTTCAGCGGTTTCACCACCAATTAAGCCACAACCGGCTTGTTTGCAACCATTAGCTATACCTTCAACTACTGCAGCAGCATCATTCACTTCTAACTTGCCGCTAGCAAAATAGTCCAAGAAATACAGTGGTTGCGCCCCGCGTGTTAAAACGTCATTTACAGACATAGCAACTAGATCTATACCAATGGTATTATGTTTGCCAATTTTTTGCGCCAGCAGTAACTTAGTACCTACGCCATCAGTACCAGATACTAAGATGGGATCTTTAATGTTCGCACCAGCTTCGTTAAGGCTAAAGAGTGATCCGTAATTACCAATTTCTGCTTTTAAGCATCCTGGTCGATTTGTAGCTGCGCACATTGGACGTATTTTGTCGACTAAACGATCTGCAGTGTGGATGTCTACGCCAGCACCGGCATATGTCATTGTATTAGCAAACGCTAAATTGTTTAATGATAAAGTTAGTAGCAAAACCGCTTTTTGCAGATATTTAGCTTGCATGGTAATTCCTTGGTGATATCTAGTTGCTGATTTAACATGGAGTATTAAGTCGAGTCAAGACAATAGAGCGATACAAGGCAGATAACTTATTTTAAATAGTCTAAATAGTCAATGTCACGCATTAAGCAAAATGGCTGCAGTTAAAACCAAAAATACAAAAATGCTAAACGCAAAATTTATATATTCTTTATTACTGAGAAATATCAAACTTGCCATAGCAACACGCAACAATTGGATCACAAATAATAATATTATACCAAATACAATATACGCTTGCGGGTTATGTTGCTGCAGTGCAACCACAACGCCGCTTAAGGTATAACTTGCAGGCTGTACGGTAATTTCTTTACTTTGTAATATTGTGGTGCCATCGCGCAGTAAATAGCCAATGCCGCCGTACGTTACGAAAATCGCTGCAATTATCACACCAATAAATAAAGTTTTGCCAATCGCAAGTTCGGTTAGTTTCATTTTAAATGTACTGCTCCGTTGTAAATCATTTGCAAGCCCAAAATAAATACTATTATGCTAAATATAGTGCGTAAAGTGTGCGGTTTTGCTTTTTCAAATAATCGCACCCCACTCCATGCGCCACATAACACACCTAATAATACTGGGAACGCTATACTTGGATGAATGTAACCAGCCGCAAAATAAATCCCGGCGCTAGCAGTTGCAGTCATGCCTAACATAAAATTACTGGTG
>DATIHV010000294.1:0-11933 GCA_035480295.1 Gammaproteobacteria bacterium | reverse complement strand
AAGAATACAGCCGCAATGAGTACAGGGCCTGTGTAACCAAATACTACCACTTGTGTACTCAGCAAGCTGATGTTAGCGATGAAAAATTAAAAGAACAGCAGACTCTTCTTGCGCAAGCAGCGATTAAGCACTTTACTGCATGTGGTATGCCAGAGGAAGTCGCGCAGACTGACTTTGTTGCTAAAGGTATTATGACCGTAGAATCTCTCGAAAAATTTAAAAAAGTGTATCTGACGTGTGTCAACGACACACTGAGTGAAATACGCAAACTCGAGCACAAACGTGCGAGCGCTGACGCAACGTATGCGGATCTTAATAATCAAGATACAAAAGCAGATATACATGTGGACCGAGATACAATTGATGACGATATAAAAAAGAAGCGTGCTAAAATCGACCCATTACTTGAAGGTGCAACGCAGTTGGCAGGTGAATCAGTAACATATCGAGATATAATTCGGTGGGGTATTAAACTTATTGCACGTCTTGCAGGATTAGTTGATGCTGGTATGTGGTACCTTGGAAGCTTTGTAACAGGGGCAATGGGTAAAGCAGATAAGCGTGAAATGCAGACGCTAGCTGCTGCAGGAGCCGCAATTGTTTCTGGGGGTGTAATAGGCACGCCCGAGCTGATAGCTACTGGCGTGGATCTCGGTATAGGCGGTTTTGCTGCGGGAAACAAAGCGATCCCAAAATCGACCCTAAAAAAGGAAGAGTGGCAGAATTCGGCTCAACGCAGAATTGATGAAGATTCTACACATACCTTAGAGAAAGCAATTGATCAATTAGCGCAGCTTGTAACCGAGCCTGTCGACGAAGCGCGCAAACATAAAAAAAATAATCCATTCAACACAAGATTTACTCGTTCTTAGCTCCTCAATGCAGTAAGACAGCGCACTAGATCTTTACCGCTAATCGCTCAACCAACCCAGTAGTTCAATTCATGACTAATCGATGCTACAATCCGCTGTTTGAAACTATCAGCAGGATTGTGCATCGCTATGAAATCAGAAGAACTACAAGCCGCCGCAGCTAAATTATGGCAAAACACGATCTATGAAAAAGAATGGCTAGCAGCTAAATCTAAAAAATTTCCCCCTGGTCCAAAACCTACTATGGATTGGATTGCTGCAATGGTGAACGATAAAGAACCTGTAGATGTAGATCTAACGTTGCGCCCTGTAAACATGCATGCAACCAACAATACCGTGGTCCTATGGAATCAATTTGTGCCAGCAAAGAGTGGCGCCGGTCTAATCACCTTGAGTGAATTATGGACGCATAACATACGCATTTTGACGCAGTATGCCGTTGCTAATCAGCCGCACACCTGTGTTTTAGTGTGTCCAGTGGAAATTGCACCGCTGCAGTGGATATTTGCAAGTATGACAGCGAGTTTTTGTGATAACACATTAAGCAACGTACGCATATCTCTGATCGATCCATCAGCTGTTCTGAATATTGCTACGCATGAAATAGAAAACATGTTTAAGTCAAATCTATCGCATAGTTACAATGTGCTGCTAGAAGTGGCAACTGGTGTACCTAGTACCATAGAAGATGCAAAAACTGTAAAAGACAATAGTGCAATGCTCGTATTAGGTTTGTTAGAGCAACATTTCCGCAATGGTAAGCAGTCCTTATCATATAAAAACAAGTATGACGCTTTTGACGTGTCAATACTGCAAAAACATTTTAATTTTGTGCAAGTGCCACATATTCCACAATACCAATGGGGCGGAATATTTGGGGGTACAACATCAGTAGAGCGCAGCTCGTCGCAAAAAGCAGGTCCATTAGCAACATGTATTGCACCTATGGTAACAGCAGAGTTGATGAAAAAATATGTGCACAGCATGTCGCATTCTGTATTTGATAAATTTTCGTCTATTGCCCGCGATTTTATTGCTTCCGATGGAGGTAATGGTGTAAATAAAGGATGCACTAGGATGCGCGAATGGTTCACTGAACGTTTAGATTTATCGTACGGTGGAGAGGTTTTTGAGGCGTTATTCAGTTTGGCGACAGGCGATGATGTACAGTGGCGCAATGAAAGCGGCTATGATGCGCGCTTGGTATTGCTCAAGATATTTCAAACTACTTCGACAGAACATGCAGCCAAAGATAACGCGGTTGCAGAAGCGCCACAAAACACTGCTATGTACTCGGACATAACAATTAAAGCGAAAGATTACTTGTTCAAAGGAGAGGGGCGAAAATTCACTACCGTCCATGAGCTTAAATCTGGCAAGGAAGCAATATATTTTCCAGAAAATTATGAATATGAGAATTATAGAGGTAAAGCACGATCCACGTATGTTGGTGAATTCAAACGCGGCCGTCGAACAGGAACAGGCGATGAAAGTAATCTAGTTCCGGAAATTGGTATGACGACATATTTTAAAGGTGTACGGCATGAAGGACATGCAGATACCGGAATAATTCAGTGTTTTATAGGTGAGAGAATTAAGGGCTTGCCGGATAATGCACGTCTTCTATATTCTGGTCCGATCAAAAATAAGTTGCCACATGGTTCCGGAAATTTAATATTTTGCTCTCAAGATTCCGCGACAGAAGCTCTCAAATTATCGCAATTTATCGACGGATATTTTAAAGAGGGTTCATTGCCATTAACTCCACCAACAACTCCGATTTTAGGGGAGGAGTCGGCAAACGAAACTGCAAAAGACTTAATTGTTGCGCATTACAATAAGTATAATAGTAATTTCATTATGCATTACACGCAACAAATTGCGCGCTCAATTGATGTAAAGCGCGACATTGCGTTATGTGATATACAACACATGTCACTTGAATCTGATGAAATGATGGCATTTAGCCCACCTAAACTAATGACGCATGTGAAGCGACCGACTCCCATAACAACAGTGCAGAAAGAGGAATCTACTCCAACTCGACCAAAAACACCCTAGCTGATCATTGCGTAATGCCCACGCATCATCTATTTTGTAATGAATGTTCATCCCCAGGGAGCTATGATGCGAATATTGCTCAGAAGCCTCACTATCTTATGTGTCTTTACAGCTACTTCGTTGTACGCCGCTGTAGAATCAAACATGCAATGTCAAAAGGTTGTAATTGCGGGCAATGCACAATGGCCGCCATACACAGTGCAACAGGACAACATACTCAGTGGTATTGGGATCGATTTAGCTAAACGAATTTTTTCTGAGCTAGATGTTGCATACGAGGAAATTGCTTACGACAACATAGGTCATATGATGCAGGGTTTACGTGATGGCGAAATCGATGTCATCGTAAGCACCTATGACTACGACGGCATTATGCGTGATGTCCAATTATTGCAACCAGCATACATGATTGATCCGGTAACAATCGCCGTTGCTAACGAAACTCGCAGCTCAATTACCAGCTGGGATAGCCTGATTGGTTCGAATGGTATAGCAGAAGAAACGTTTGTTCCGGAAGATCAAATTTCTGAGTTTCTTAGCAATTACCTGAATCTTTCATTCGCCCAACACTTGCTTGCAGCACTGCAATCGGTTAAAACGGGTGCCAACAAATATATGGTTGGAAGTGAACTGCAACTAACTTACGGAATTAAAGCTAATCACCTGCAGTCGGATTTAACCGTTATGAAGAATTTAGCTAAAGGTGGGGATGTATATATGGCTTTTTCTAATGCTTCACCTTGCAAACAATATGCAGTTTATGTTCAAAAACGTTTGCAAGATTACAAAAACAATGGCACAGTGGATAAAATATTACAAAAATATATACATTAATTAAAGCAAGTATTGTAACTATAAAATAGATAAATTAGAGAGATTGTATGACATCAATGAGCTCACAAGTTGATACTATGGCTCCAGCATATAAAGAAGATTCAGTTGCATTCGTCGCGCTGCTCATGTGCGTATTGGGCGCGGTATTTTATTGTTATGAATATTATTTGCGCGTTGCTCCAAGTGTCATTCAACCCGAGCTAATGTCGACCTTTAATATAAGCCAGGCAGGCCTTGGTACATTGATTGCGTACTACTATTTAGCGTATGTACCGCTGCAGATCCCGGTTGGCTTAATGATGGACTATTGGGGACCACGCCGCGTTTTAACCTTTGCATGCTTATTATGTTCTTTGGGTACATACATCTTTGCTAGTACCGACGTCATTTGGATAGCTAAAATTGGCAGATTCATGGTAGGTTTTGGATCTGCATTTGCATACGTTGGTGTTTTGAAGATTGCTAATTTATGGTTACCGCGCCGGTACTTCGCAACGGTTGCCGGATTGTGCACTGCCTTAGGTATGTTCGGTGCCATAAGCGGCGGTTTGTTAATGGCAAAATTTATTAATCTTACTGGTTGGCAATTCGCGTTATATTCATCCTCTTTAATGGGGGTCATTTTAACCATAATCTTATGGGCTGTTATCCGTGATAAATCAGATCGTGAAACAATCAATTTAGGCCGCGCTTCGCATCGTGGACGTTCAATTTGGACGGAACTATTAGAGGTTATCAAGAATAAGCAATTGTGGATCAACGGCATAATCGGCTGTTTAACGTTTTTGCCGTTGACGGCGTTCGCAGAATTCTGGGCTGTTTCATATCTTCAATCACATGGCTTATCTAAAGAAGCAGCAGCTCTAGGTTCGTCAATTGTGTTTCTAGGTTTTGCATTGGGAGGACCGATTTGGGGCCGCGTATCTGACGTTATAGAAAGCAGACGCATTCCATTGATGCTTGGCTCTGTAGGCTCTGCAGCCGCCGCATTGTTTCTGCTGAATCTAGAGGCAGGACAAATGTATATACTCTATATACTGCTCTTTTCTTTAGGTGCGTTGGCAAGTGCGCAAATTTTAGTGTTTGCCGTTGGCGAAGATATTTGCCGCCCTGGCATGACAGCTACCACGGTATCATTCACCAACTTTCTAGTGATGTTAGGCGGGATGGCATTGCAACCAGCAGTAGGAATTTTATTAGATCGCTTGCAAACTGTTAATGCCTATGGTGAAATATTAATTACAACTCAACATTTTAAGAGTGCTTTACTTATTATGCCCATAGGGCTTATCCTAGCGGCTGTTTTAAGTTTGGTCTTAAAAGAAAGCTATAACACAAAAGGTTGATTTGCTGTATCGAAGTATTGGAGTACCATAAATGTCCGCGGCTGTACCTAGCTCATTGTCATCAGACTCGTCCCTTATCGAACATGCTCCAGATCAATTTCGGACTGAAATGGACATTTCGTTCACATTATGGCGATATTATCCTGAATTGCGAAGCCAATTTATCGATGGATTGACTGCTAAATTTAAAAATTCATTTCTGGACGGATTATTGTACGAAATGTTTCTACAATCTTTCGCTGGCTATAATTTGTCATCTGCAGATATTATCGCGCATCAATCTTTTGCTGAAAATGAAGAAGTTGCTTCTGCTACCAGACTAAAAACTGAAGCTGAATGTGTCGCGCAATTCGTCGATCATTTGCATACTTCCGTTTCGCTATGGAGTCAATTTCGTAATTTGCAAAACGTGTTTTTAAATAGTTTAAGCTCGGTCGCGAATGATCTAGAGACTAGCAGAGAACTTAGAAGTTTCATCGCTGATGTAACGTACCGCCTGTCAGAGACTAGTACAATCGAGGAAAGTGCACAAGCTGCGCAAACTGCAAGCGATCAATACCATATCGACCAGTTGTGGTTTAGTGCAGCTACTAACGATAGTATTACTTACGAATACTATGCGAGCCAGTCAATGTCAATGCCAAAGATGTCGCCTATAACAAATCCACCACCACCACAATTAATGCAGCACTCATTTGAAATGCATCGTGCTATATGGCCAACGCTAACTAACGATGGTGCTTCTACGCGATTATTTGGGCAAGATTCAGGTTCAAGCCCATCTGCATTTAAAGCAGTTGTTAGTCCATTCAATGTGCGTACTACAACCTCGGTTCAGGTCCCTCCGTACTCTCTAGGACAAGATAATGATTCAAAAACAGAGAATAGTAGCTCAGGGCATATCAGCATTGGTGATGATGACGACGAAGCATTTGCAGTAGGATATTCAGCTTCTTCGGAGGAAGAAGACAGCAATCAAGATTACAGTAATCAAGCAAACCTATATTCACGCAGGTAAATCCGAATAGTACCTATGCGCTCTAATTGCTGGTAAAAAAGGCTCTGGATTAATTTTTACATCTTTACGGATAACACGATCTATATTTTTGCCTTTTTTGATCCCTGGCGGAATAAACTTTGGCAAGGTCATGTTCTCGTCAATTAAATAAAAAATAGGTACCGGACCTTTTACCATTAAGCGCTTTGTTTCGTTACCGTCAGGTAAAACTATATTTGCACGCAGATGCGGAGCTAAATCCTGCACAATGGCTAATTTCTCGTTAACATTTACACTTCGTAATTGTTTAAGCTGACGCTCAATACCTTCATCTAGAGTATGTTTTAACAACATTTGTTCAGCTTCAGTAACCGAGATTTTTTTGATGGAGCGCGTGTTGGCCCATGTCCAGGTAACTTTATTGGGGCGCAACATAAAGTACGGGATTTTTCTGTAACATTGTTTTAAATGCAAGCGTGCTAAACCCATGCGGCTTAACTTTATAGCTACATGTACATTGCGTTGCGGCAAAAGTTGTTCAAAATTTTGTGCAAGGTATTCTTCTGAAGAGCTGATTTTTGCAGCTCTTAACTTTAACATTGCTGTTTTAAAATTGTTTTTAGCTAAATTTAATGCATGCAGTGCGGCAATTGTTTCTGCAGATGCAGCCACTAAACCGGCACCAACAAGAATTTCGCGCGGTTGCTGTTGATCTACATATTCTACTTGATTAATCAATGCCGCGGCTTGTTCGCGAATAGAGCTATTTGCTGGGATTGGCAACGTAATTGGTGCCTGAAACCATGCCGGTAAATCATGATCTAAAACACACATATGCTCGGTTACAGAGCGTAAATTGCTGTTTAAAGCGCTAAAGCTTTCGATTACATTATGGCAAAGTTCTGCTATCATTTGTTACTTACAACATTAAAAGGCTTCGTACGTCAAATGACTAAGTATACCGGGCAATTACACAAAATGGCATCCAAGGCCGATGATCCGGTACATTATTCTTTTGTATTAAAGCAAGATGGTGGAAACCTAAACGAATTACCCGGTGCTAACACCTTGCTCGGCAACACGCTGCAGTTGCATTTTACGGGCAATATTCATTGTATCGCATGTAAACGCGCGATTACCAAAACCTTTAATCAAGGCTACTGTTTCCCGTGTGTAAAGAAATTAGCTGCATGTGACATGTGTATTGTTAAACCGGAAACTTGCCACTTTGACAAAGGAACATGTCGCGAACCGGAGTGGGGTTTAGCGCACTGTTTTATCCCACATATCGTGTATTTGGCCAATAGTTCCGGGCTTAAGGTTGGTATAACGCGCGAGATACAGGTCGCTACGCGCTGGATTGATCAAGGTGCTGTGCAAACCTTGCCGATTTTACGCGTGCAATCACGCCTACAAGCAGGGCTGTTGGAGCAAGAATTTGCAAAGCATGTTAAAGACAAAACCGATTGGCGCAAAATGTTGATGGCAGCAAATGCACTAGAAGATCTGCCAGCAAAACGCGATGAGTTATTTAGCACCTTGGCCACAAAAATACAGGAAATCGCCAGCAAATTTAAATTTGGCGACATTGAAATGTTAACTGCAGAACCGGTACAAACTTTTAACTATCCGGTTTTAGAATATCCACAAAAAATTAATAGTTTATGCTTTCATAAAGCTCCTACAATCAAAGATAAACTGCTAGGCATAAAAGGCCAGTACCTAATGTTTGCCTCTGGCGTAATTAACTTACGCAAATATACGGGCTACGAAATCGCGATCGAACTTTGAGCAGAATCGTTGATTGCTATCCAATGCGGAAGTTCTTCTACTAACGTGTAAATACATATATTAAGCGGCGCGTGTATATGCGCTTTGCGAATTTTTTTGTTAACTTTTTAACAATCTCACGTCGACCAACAGGAAGATATATAATTAACAATGGGCAGCTTATTGGATTACGGAATGAAAGGTTTTTCACTGATTGAACTTCTTGTAGTAATCGCCATCGTCACACTTCTAGCTGGTATGGCCGTTTCTGAATATAAAGGTTATACAAAGAAGGCAAGAATTGCTGAAGGGGTTGCCCTTGTCAACTCGCTTGCTGATAATATGCAAAAATACTATGATTTACACGGAGATTTTACACTAAATGTAGGGGATTTAGGTCTTACACCTAATGGTTCCCCGACCACCGGGCTTCCGCACAGTCTAGATGATTATGTAGTAGCACCATATGTTGCTTTTGTAGGCATTTACAATGCTGGGGCTAATCCAGCTAATACCTGTAAAATCATTCAAATTGGTGCGATTATAGGCAATTATGGAGATGGTGTTTGGATTATAGATGTAAATTCAGTGAGCAATTTTCATGTTGATCTTAATATCGCATTATATGCAGTTGGAAATGTAATGTATAAAGTGTGTACTTATAATTATTATGCCGGCACGCCACAACCTGGAAATTATATCGCGGGTTGTGTAAACATGGCAGATGATGTCGTTACTTATCCAGCGGCACTTGCTGATTGCCCATAGCGTCGGTTACGAAATCGCGATCCAATGCTAGTCTGCCTTGTGTACCTTAAGCACCATGCCTTCCACTTTAACCACCTTTACGTTGGTTCCAGCAGGTAAGTCTGGACCTTCAATACTCCAAAACGCATCATGGATTTGCATGCGGCCACGTCCATTAACGATTGGCTCTTTTAGTGTATAAATACGCCCAACGTATTGCTCGGTGCGACGGTTTAGGTTTGGTTGATCGGAATTACCTTTTGCATGCTTTAGATGCATGTGCCAGTATAACAAACAGGTTAACGCAATAAGCCCAAACCACAAAAATTGTTGTTGCCAAACAATCCCAGCATAAATTACAAGTATAATGCCTAGCGCTGCGGAACTTATTCCTAACCATAATAGAAAGAAACTAGCACCAACAATCACTTCCAATATTACTAAGACTATTGCTAAACCAAACCAAAACCATTGGTTAAGAGTTGTAAGTACATGTAAAATTGTATCCATCATGATTTTGTTTTTCCGTTTTCTTTACCAAACAATTCTTTTGCGATTTCGCTAATGCCAGCAATAGAGCCAATCACGTTAGATGCTTCAAGCGGCATTAGCACAACTTTCTGATTTGGTGCTTTGCCTATTTGCTCTAATGCATTGATGTATTTTTGTGCTATGAAATAGTTAATGGCTTGCATGTTGCCTTCAGATATAGCTTGTGAAACTGATTTAGTTGCAGCAGCTTCCGCTTGTGCTAGACGCTCGCGTGCTTCCGCGGCTCGAAACGCAGCTTCCTTTTCGCCTTCCGCTTTTAAGATTGCAGATTGCTTGAATCCTTCAGCTTCAAGTATTGCAGCACGTTTTTCACGTTCAGCTTTCATTTGCGCGGCCATGGCGTCCACTAGATCGCGCGGCGGTGAAATGTCCTTAATTTCTATGCGTGTTACTTTCACGCCCCACGGAGTTGTTGCTTCATCAATAACCATAAGCAATTTAGAATTAATCATGTCACGTTGCGATAACATTTCATCCAGATCAAGCGAGCCTAAAACTGTACGAATGTTGGTGATGGTTAAATTACGAATTGCCACTATAAGATTATTGATTTCATAAGCAGCTTTGGCTGCATCGATGACTTGATAAAACACAACCCCATCGACGGTGACCATAGCGTTGTCCTTACTAATAACTGTTTGTGAATCAATATCTAACACTTGCTCCATCATGATCAATTTGTGCCCGATGCGATCCATAAACGGAATTATCAACGCCAAACCTGGGCGTAATGTAGTTAAGTATCGGCCAAATCGCTCTACGGTCCATTCATGCCCTTGGGGTACTTGCTTTACCGCCATAAACGCGATTGCTAGCGCTAAACCAACTACTAAAATTGCAAAGCTTGTAAATCCGGCCATGTTTGTCCCCTTAGTTTTGCGTGTATTCTATCAATACAACTACTTATGTACCAGAGGGAAGGGGCAAAAGTAATATAACTAGCACGTGATTAGGTCCAGACTCTTGATTGCGACCAGGCTATACAGATATACTACTGGCAGGCTAACTTAGGTAGGTATTGTTATGAAATTTAAACCGTTATTGCTTGTTCTTTTATTAGTTTCAACCAGTGGCCTAAACTATGCAAAGCAAAGTCAAACTGATGTACAGCTAGCAAATATGATCCACAGTTCTATACAAACGTATTATACAGACCGCAAACCTAGCGGCACTATCCTCATTGCCAAGGCCGGAAAAAAGATTGCTGCAGAAAGCTTTGGCTATGCTGATCGGGCTTTGCATATTAAAAATTCCGTGCAAACGCAATATTTAATTGGTTCCACAACCAAACAATTTACTGGCGCAGCGATACTCAATATTCTGTATGAAAAAGCGCTTGCGTCTGGCATTGCTAGAACGGACATTATTGGCTTAACAGCAGCGATAAAAGCAGATCTGCATACGCCAATTGCGCAGATTATGCATATGCCAGGTTGGGCAGATCAAATTACTCTGCATCATTTGTTGGTTCATTCTTCTGGCATACCAAATATTGCTACAACCAGAGACTTTAAAGATTTGAGCTCGAATCCAGATGATATGAATAAATTAATTGCACACATAAGTACGCTACAATTAGATTTTACACCTGGTACCAAATTCAATTACAGCAATTCCAATTATTTTTTGCTGAGCATGATTGCACAACAAATGACCGGCAAATCATTAGCGGTATATATGCAAGAGAAATTCTTTGAGCCGTTAGGTATGAAATCTACTTCGTTAGACTACGGTACAGTTAATGATCTAAAGCAAAACCTAGCTAAATATAAAAATCTTGCGCGTGGTTATGAGTTCGAGATAACACGCCCTGATGCGCCTATTAGCGAAATCAAGAAATACGAACATTTACATATAGCTTCTGGCGCTGGTGGCATGGTGTCTACTGCACCTGATTTGATATTGTGGAATGATGCGCTTTATAACGCGCGCGTGTTACCGGATTTTCTAGTAGAAATGATGTTAACGCCGCATATTGAAGGAGGGAACTCTTCATTCCACGCCTATGGTTATGGAATTGGTGTTATGAATTATCCAGGGATAGGTGTTGTATATGAACATGCTGGTAAAATTCCTGGCTATGTTTCGAATCTAGTTTATATACCATCTTTGCAGTTATCGATTGTTTGTCTCTCCAATTTAATGTACGGTGGCGATGATATACATACCGCAACGAAAAATATCCGCGCGACATTGCCTGCAGATATAAGTTATAAAGAACGGAATGCTAGAATAGATGAGGAAATAATAAAAATGTATCCAGCGTATGCGACTAATGAAAAGTTATACGATACGCGCGGCTTTGTTAACTATTTTTTAGCAAAATTGCCACAGCTTAACACACAGAGCTAACCGCCAAGCGCAATGGAGCTGTAGCAAAACATACGCGCGGAATCGAATTTTGGCACCTCACCCGCGTACATTTTTGCTTGCGCAAAGTATTTTGTAAAACCCAATTCGTGTAGCACGCTTGCGGCCGTTGCATTGTTCCATGGGCTTTCTAAGTAAATGCTTTCATCTGGTTTGAGGTTCGACAGCATCGCTTGCAAAATGTTGCCAGCAATCATGTCATTGTCCGCATACAACGGTGCGATTTTAAATGAAGGATTTGGTTCTGCGGTTGGTGCTTCACGTGCACTTAATATTCCATAACCATTGACTATACCATCTTGCTGCGAGATTATTGTGATCGTGCTTGGTTTAAACAAAAAGTTGCGCAAAAAATTGCTGCGATCGGTGCCAAGCACCGCAAAA
>DATIHV010000293.1:0-2328 GCA_035480295.1 Gammaproteobacteria bacterium | reverse complement strand
CTTGCCTGGGTTTCCGGTAGCGATCATGAGTTTCATGGGTATTAGTATAGTACAAACAATTAAATCGTAAGCGATTCTTCGAGCTGCTGCAACTTTTGCTTTGCAGCAGTTATTACATGCGCTGGAATTCCGGCTAATTTTGCCACTTGTAAGCCAAAACTTTTGTTGGCCGCGCCAGGTTGCACTTTGTGCAAAAATACTAGTTCTTCGTCTTGCTCTACGGCTGCGAAGTGCAAGTTGTCTATAGTTTCGATTTCCAACGGTAATTTAGATAATTCAAAATAGTGTGTTGCAAACAAGGTATAACATTTATTGCTGGTTGCTAATTGTTGCGCAATGGACCATGCCAATGCCAAACCGTCGAACGTACTTGTACCACGGCCAATTTCATCGATTAAGACTAAACTAAGTGCAGTGGAGTAGTGCAATATATTTGCTGCCTCAGTCATTTCCACCATAAAAGTTGATCTGCCGCCAGCCAAATCATCTGCAGCGCCAATACGCGTAAAGATTTGATCTATTGGTCCAATAATTGCTTTTGTTGCTGGCACAAAACTGCCGATGTGCGCCATGATTACAATCAAGGCTAATTGACGCATATAAGTAGATTTACCGCCCATGTTAGGGCCGGTAACAATGTGCATGAGTTTGTTTTTACTAAACGTGCAATCATTCGGTACAAATGGGTTGCTTTGAATTTGCTCTACTACTGGGTGACGTCCGGCAGTTACTGAGATACCAGGCGTTTCTTGCAGCATGGGCTGCACGTAATTTAATTCATCCGCACGTTGTGCAAAATTTTGTAACACGTCTAAAATTGCAAGCGCATTAGCAGTGCTTTGCAACAGCGCGACGTCAGATTGTAAGGTTTGTAATAGTTCTTCGTACAACTGCTTTTCGCGACTTAAAGCGCGCTCTTTGCTGCTGAGCACTTGATCTTCAAAGCTTTTCAACTCGGGAGTTATATATCGCTCTACATTCTTTAACGTTTGTCTGCGTTGATACTCTGCTGGTAATTTAGAGCTCTGCGCACGACTTAGCTCAATGTAATATCCATGTATGCGATTGTATCCAACTTTGAGCGTACTCAAGCCAGTTTTGCTGCGCTCTTGCTGTTCAAGTTTTATTAAAAAAGCATCAGCATCTTCTGATAACGCACGCAATCTGTCTAATTCTTGATCATAACCAACTGCCAGTACACCGCCGTCACGAATTAATTGTGGTGGGTTTTCAATAATGGCTTTTTTTAGCAATGCGCAAGTATCAGGCAACTCATGCAACTGATCATAAAGCGTAACCAATAATGGTGCGGTAATAGTTTTTAGCTGTTGTTTTAATTCTGGTAACATATCTAGCGCGGTACGTAGGCGTAATAAATCTCTAGGTCTAGCATTTAGCAGTGCGACACGGCTAATGATCCGTTCAATATCGCCAATGTTTTTCAAACGCGCAGATATGGCTTGGTAGTGTTGTTGTGCTTTTAGACTTGCAACTGCGGCGTAGCGTAAATTTAATTCGCTATGATTACGTATAGGCCTGCCAAGCCAACGTTTTAATAAACGGCTTCCCATTGCTGTGGCAGCATAGTCCAATATGCTTAACAAAGTGTGTTGGTTATTGCCCTGCAGATTCTGGGTGAGTTCTAAATTCTTGCGGCTGTGTGGATCTAATTGAATAGTATCTTGCGTGCTTTCTAGAATGATTGCTTGAATGTGCGGTACCGCACCATGCTGCATGTGCATTACATAATTTAATAAGCAACCCGCCGCGCTTATTGCTTGCTGCTGTTCATGAATTGCGAAACAGCTTAAATCTGCAACAGCGAATTGCTTAATTAACAAGTTGTAGGCGAAAGGGTGGTCAAATTCATTGATAGGCCTAAATTTGAGCGCACAATTAGCAAGATCTCTACTAGCGAGATCTAAGCCTTCTGGCAATAATAATTCAACTGGTTTTAAACGTACTAACTCTGCATGCACTGTTGCCAGATCCCGCGTTTGCTGTACGGCAAATCTACCAGTGCTAAATTCCAGTGCTGCCAATCCATATACATTTTTAAATTTAAACACGCAGGCGATTATATTTTCTTGACGTTCATCTAAAAATGCTTCATCGGATAATGTGCCGGGAGTTAATATGCGCGTTACTTTACGTTCTACGGGACCTTTACTGGTAGCAGGATCTCCTATTTGCTCGCAAATTACTACTGTTTCACCAAGTTTGATTAAACGTGCAATATAGTTTTCAACTGCATGATACGGTACACCCGCCATAGGAATTGGTTTGCCGCCGGCTTGACCGCGCGCGGTTAAAGTAATATCCAGTAGG
>DATIHV010000292.1:0-9551 GCA_035480295.1 Gammaproteobacteria bacterium | reverse complement strand
CCTGGGCCGGCAATAGCAATTTTAGTTCCATAAAACGGCGTACCAATGCCTATAACAGCCTTAATAAGATTTTGATCGTCCATAAATTCGCTGTAATATCCGCAAACTAATCCGCCCATGGAATGTGCAATTAAAACGATGTGCTTGCATTTCGTTTGCTCTTTTATCTTGGCAATCTTGGGTGCCAAACTCGTAGCGGCAATTTCTTGTATAGGACCGAGCATGGGTTTAAGGTTCACACAGAAAATCGGACAGCCAGTAGATTGCAATTGCTTGCGCATCCACAACCAATCTGTCTGGTTACGGCAATAACCATGCACTAACAATATGGCTGTGTCGTTTTCTGAGCGTGTATTTAGGCTGAGATTAACCCATTGCAATGGGTATAAGAGAAATTTACTTAAAATATAGATCACTTCCAGCCAATAATTTCTGAGATACGTAGCAGCAGATGCATGTGCGTATTCTTGCGGTTTATATAAGGCTTTTAAATTGTAATCTACAAATAAATAACCAAAGATGAGGATTTCGTTCATCAGTATAAAACTGATAAATAGCAGAACGTAGATTAATACTGCATACGAAACGACGTCTAAAATTAGCATCCGGCCTAAGTATTTCCGTTTGGCAATTGTGAATGTTTTGCCATATAGATAGATTGCAATACTATGAACACTATCGTCAGACCTAGCGTGCCGAATAGTTTGAAATTTACCCATATGGTCGTACTAAAATTATAGACCACGTACAGGTTGATTAAACCCAACACCGCGAAAAAACTAGTCCAACTTATGTTTAACTGGCGCCAAATGCGGTCTGGCAAGCTAACGCTGGTTTCACCTAAACGTTGAATAAAAGGCTTATTGCCGATTATTTGCGAAACAAATAGCCCAATGGCCAAAGCCCAATACACGACCGTAGGCTTCCATTTTACAAAAATGTCATTTTTTAGTAGCAATGTGGCACTGCCTAAGATTAGAATGCTTAAAAATGAAATGAGATTCACTTTTTGAATCTTACCGGTAGAAATTCGTAGCCAAATTAATTGTACCAGTGAGGCTGCTATAGCTACTTGAGTTGCGACCATCAAGTTGAAATACTTGTAGGCGGCAAAAAATAGCGCAATTGGTAAGAAATCTAACAAAAGTTTAATCATTAATTACTGTAGTCCTATGGGTGGAGTCTATATATACTCTATATGAATTTAGTGCCTTTAATCAATATACTCGACAAGTATACTAACATGTTTCGTAGGAAATTTAGATGACTGGAATAGTATCTGCACAAGAAAATCACCGCGTCGTGTCGGGCATGCGCGTTTCCGGGCGTATGCACCTAGGTAATTATCATGGTGCTTTAAAGAATTGGTTGCAGCTACAATATAAATACGACTGTTACTTCTTTGCCGCAGATTGGCACGGGCTATTTACCAATTATGAAAATTCCCACGGCATCGCCGCGCAATGCAAGTTGATGATTGAAGATTGGCTGGCTGCAGGGCTAGATCCTAAAGTGGCAAAAATTTTTGTGCAATCTGGTGTGCCGGAACATGCAGAGCTACACTTACTATTGTCGATGATTACTCCGCTTTCCTGGTTAGAGAGAGTGCCAACTTATAAAGATCAACAGGAAAAGCTTAAAGAGAAAGATTTATCTACGTATGGCTTTTTAGGATATCCATTGTTGCAATCGGCAGACATACTAATTTACAAACCGAAATATGTGCCTGTGGGTGAAGATCAGGTGGCGCATATTGAAATTACGCGTGAAATTGCGCGTCGTTTTAATCATTTATATGGACTGGAGCCAGATTTTCAGGCGCGTACTGATGCTGCAATGTCTAAAATGGGATCCAAGAATGCAAAACTCTTTGCGCAATTGGTAAAACGTTATAAAGAACAAGGTGATGTAGCCGCACTGCAAGAAGCTAAAGCGTTACTCGATATTGCTGCAAATTTATCGATTGGTGATCGCGAGCGTTTAGAAGGCTATTCTTCTGGCCAAGGCAAAATGATATTGCCTGAGCCGGAGGTTTTGTTAACTAAAGAATCTAAATTCCCTGGTTTGGATGGGCAAAAAATGTCCAAATCGTATAACAACACTATCACCCTAACCGAAGATCCTGCATCGGTTGCGGAAAAGATCAAACGCATGCCAACCGATCCTGCGCGCGTCAAACGCACTGATCCTGGCAATCCAGAAAAATGTCCGGTTTGGGCTTTACATAAAATTTATTCCAGTGAAGAAGTAAAAAAATGGGTGGTAAAAGGCTGTACAACCGCCGGCATTGGTTGCTTGGAATGTAAGGCGCCGTTAATTGACAGTATCATTGCCGAGCAAAAACCTATAATTGAGCGCGCCAAATATTTTGCCGCCAATCCTGCTCTTACACAGTCTATAATACAAGAATCTACGGAACGTGCGCGGGATACCGCGAAACAAACATTAGCCGAAGTACGCGTGGCCATGGGGATTGCTGAATGATGCAAAATGCAATAGTTGCTGGACAGCAATTAACCGAATTTCCAGAAGATTTATATATTCCGCCCGATGCAATGCGGGTTATATTGGAAGTATTTGAAGGACCATTGGATTTACTATTATATCTAATTCGCAAGCATAATTTAGATATTTTAGATATTCCGGTAGCGCTGATTACGCATCAATACGTTGAATACATAGAGTTAATGCATTATACGCAGCTAGAATTAGTTGGCGAATATTTAGAAATGGCCGCCTTGCTCGCCGAAATCAAATCCCGCATGTTGTTGCCAAAACCTAAAAATGAAGATGCCGAAGAAGTCGATCCACGCGCTGAATTGGTACGACGTTTGCAAGAATATGAGCAAATTAAATCTGCTGCGGAAAATATGTCTACATTACCGCGTTTGGGCAGCGATATGTTTGCCAGCTCTGCATCGTTGCCAGATTTATCTACCGTGAAAGCACATCCCGATGTAGATTTACGGGAGTTGCTGTATGCTTTTAAGGATGTTTTAAAACGTGCTGATTTGCAGACTGCGCATAACATTGAGCGCGAAATTTTAACGGTGCGCGAACGTATGTCACGTATTTTACGTCAGTTGCAAACCGATAAGTTTGTAAATTTTGTGGATTTATTTGACTTCTCGGAAGGACGTTTAGGTTTAGTAGTAACTTTTTTGGCTATTTTAGAATTAACGCGTGAATGGGTATTAGAATTAGTACAATCTGAATCCTTTGCGCCAATTTATGTGAGGTTACGTAACCATGAGCACTAAAGAACCATTGGCTGCAATTTTGGAAGCATTATTGTTTTCTGCTGCACGACCATTATCCGAACAACAGTTGTTGCAATTATTTACCGAAGAAGAAAGACCGGTATTGGGCGAATTGCGTAAAGCGTTGCAAGAATTAGAAGCGGCTTATGCCGATAGAGCGGTGCAATTGGTTTCCATTGCTAGCGGTTATCAATTTCAATCCAAAATCGAATACGCGGAATGGATCCGCCGTTTGTGGGAAGAAAAGCCTGCGCGCTACTCACGCGCGTTGCTTGAGACTTTAGCGTTGATCGCTTATCGGCAACCAATTACTCGCGGCGAAATTGAAGAAATTCGTGGTGTAAGCATTAGCCCGTCGATTTTTAAAACCTTGCTTGAAGATCGTAACTGGATCCGTGTAGTTGGCCATCGGGATGTTCCTGGACGTCCCGCTTTGTATGCGACAACTAAAGCGTTTCTAGATTATTTTGGTTTAAAAACTTTAGATCAATTACCACCATTACCGGAAATTTTGGCACTGGCGGATATAGATTTAACTGCGGAATTGGCCGATCAAGCCCCTGCTGCTAAACAGATGCAATTGCCAGAGCTATTTGCTGCTGAAGTGGCAGACGACGAAGAGGTCGACGTTGAAGCCGCAACAGAACCTTCTGAATATTAATGTATGATCCAGCAGTACCAGTCCATGAATAATGATCCACAACGTTTGCAAAAAGTTTTAGCCCAACGTGGCATTGGTTCACGCCGTGAAATCGAGGCGTGGATTGCTGCGGGACAAATCGAAGTCAATGGCCAAACCGCAGTTTTGGGTACCAAAGTTACCGACGCAGATCGTATTACTGTGCAAGGCCGGCTAGTGCCAGTTGGCGTTGAGGAGCATCGCTTTATTTTGTACAACAAGCCCGAAGGACTAATTTGTACTAGAAGCGATCCGCAAGGCCGCATTACCGTATTTAGTAAATTACCGCAGCTGAATAAATTGCGTTGGGTAAGCATTGGGCGTTTAGATATAAATTCTTCAGGGTTGATTTTATTTACCACCGATGGCGAATTAGCCAATGCATTGATGCACCCTAAAGCAAATATTGAACGCGAATATGCGGTACGTGTTTTAGGCACTGTCACACAACCCATGATCCAACGCATGCTACGCGGAGTTACTCTGGAAGATGGCACTAAAGCCAAATTTACGCAGATTAAAGCTGCCGGTGGCACTGGAGCCAATGTTTGGTACCATATAACGTTGATGCAAGGGCGCTATAGAGAAGTGCGGCGGGTATTCGAAACCCAAGGTTTGCGCGTTAGCAGATTGATCCGTATCAGATATGGTCCGTTTGTGCTGCCTAAAGATCTATCCGAAGGCAAATTCCTAGAATTAGATTATGACAAGTACAAGACGGCATTTAACCAGCCGTAATAGTTGTGCCATTTAAGTGCTTAGATTCATCGCTCATCAAATACACATAGTGAGCGCCCAGATTGGCCGGATCGCTTAATGATTCGTTAGACTCGGCCGGATACGCTTCTGCACGTAAACTAGTCTTAACTTTGGTTGGCAACACCGCATTAACACGAATGTTGGTTAAATTCTCACATTCAGCGGCAAGCATTTGTAGGAATGCATTTCTACCTGCGTCAGCCACCGCATACGCGCCCCAATTGGCTTTAGGCGTGTTGCTTTGCTCAGACAGGGTAAACACTATGGAGCCGGTTATAGCTTGTTTTAACAGCGGTAACGTCGCTTGCGTGAGCATTAATGTGCTGTTGAGATTGACTTGTAAAACTTGGTACCACGTTTGCAAGTTAAAATATTCTAATGGTGTTAGAGAGCCTAAAATTCCCGCGTTGTGGATCACGCCGTCTAGACGACCATACTGCTTAGCAATATTTCGTCGTAAATCATCATAATCTTCAGGCTTAGCACTACAAAGATTAAATCCACAAATGCTTGGTTGTGGATTGTTGGCGTGCAGAATTTCATCATGCAGACTTTCTAAATCGCGCAATGTGCGGCTTAATAAAATAAGCGTCGCGCCTTTGGCAGCTAATTGTTTTGCTACCGCTCGACCTATACCACGCGATGCACCGGAAATTAGTATAACTTTTTCTTTTAAGACCTGATCCATAAATTAACTACTGTAACGCTGAATTTCGGTATGTTAACATATCGCTTATAAGTATTCATTTACAGCTAAGGATTTGCTATGAGTTACGGGACGCAACGTACAACATCGCTTTTTGCAAACCCAGTTTGTATTATGGCTTGGCGTGCAGAAGCAGCGCGTATCGCGCCGTTGGCGATGCGAGCGCACAATATACACTACATGCAAAATGCGCTGGTATTATTAGATGAATTATATTGCCTCAAAAATCCACACCAAAAAAATCCGCTGCATGTGCGACAAGGTGTGTTTGCATCCATTCTTGAATCCTCATTAACCGGTTATCCGTTCGCGATGTTTTTTGAAGGTCTGGCGCGCAAAGAAGGTTTTGGATGCGGGCAGGATGTTAAGTCCGGACAAGCCTTAATCCAGATCGCGGTGGCGCGTAAATGTGCTGAGGCCTTAAATTATGAAGCAGTGCGTACGCTGAAACAGAATGTGCTTGGGGCTTTAACTATGTTGCGCGATGCGGCACATAGTGGTCATGCGCAAGCTTTAAGCAATTTTCGGTGTGTGGCGCAAAACTACAGCTCGCAGCTTAAGTCTTCCAAAATCCTTACTGCTAACACTTCTTTGCGCATAATTGGCAATTCTACTGGGGGTAGATCTTTGCGTATGATCCACGCTTGATTTTCCTCTTGGCCAAATACTTTCCCATTATCAACCGCATTCGCAATTACCATATCTAAACATTTAGCATGTAATTTTTGCTGCGCGTTTTGCAGTAAATTTTCAGTTTCGGCGGCAAAACCTATAGTAAATGGCCGCAGTGACGCGGGTAGCTGCGCTACGGCTTGTAAAATATCTGCGGTACGGGTCAATTCCAGTGTAAAAGTTGCTGTGTTTTTCTTGATTTTTTGCGGCCTTGCTTCTGCCGGTGTATAGTCGGCTACGGCTGCACAACCTACAAAAAAGTCGACTTTAGGCTGTGCTGCTTTAATATGCTGCATTACCGCGTTGAGCATTTGCGCGGCATTTTTTACATGTACGATTTCTAAGTTATGAGTCGCCGGCAAGCTTAATTGAGTAGGGCCGCTAATTAACGTTACTTTGGCGCCAAGCTTTAACGCGGCGCTAGCCAACGCATAACCCATTTTTCCGGAGCTATGATTGCTTAAATAACGTACTGGATCGATTGCCTCCTGTGTGGGGCCAGCGGTAATTAACACATGTTTGTTATGCAGTAGACGCGGCGCAAAATGCGTGTCTAAAGCTTGCAGTAGATCATGTGGCTCTAACATTCGCCCGGGTCCAGTTTCGCCACAGGCTTGTTCGCCGCTGTTAGGTCCTAAAATTGTTACTGCCCGTTGTTTTAATAATGCCATATTTTGTTGAGTGGCATGATTTTGCCACATTTGTTGATTCATGGCCGGTGCGATTAATATCGGTGCTGTAGTTGCTAGGCAAGTAGTGGTGAGTAAATCATCAGCTAGGCCATGCGTAAATTTGGCAATAAAGTTGGCACTAGCTGGAGCAACCAGTAGCACCTCGGCCCAACGCGCTAACGTTATGTGGCTCATTGCGTCTTCTACATCGGTTTCCCCACTTAGGGCGCGTATCGTTAGGGGCGTGATAAATTCTTTGCCGCCGGCAGTCAAAATCGTTTTAACTTCAGCCCCTTGCTCTTTCAAACGCCTGATCAATTCACAAATTTTATAGGCAGCGATACCGCCGGTGATCCCGATTAAAATGCGCCGCTGTTGTAAATACTTAGTGGGAGTGTTCAAGTAAGCCCTCTTGTTGTAAATCTAGCACATTACTTTTTAACGCAACACTAAGGCCATGCAATACTAAATCCGGCAATATCACAGAAAAGATATTTTCCGTTTCGAATAGCGCTGCAAAACCGCCAGTACCAATTATGATCGGCGCCTGTGCGGCAAACTGATTTGCACATATGTGATTGGTCACTTCTTTAACCGTCGCTAATTGGCTAAAGTACAAACCAGATTGAATGCTTTCAGTAGTTGTATGACCAATTACATTCTTGGGTTGAATAATTTGTACGGGAAATAATTTAGCAGTGTTAGATTGCAATGCGTTCATCGACAATTGAATACCGGCCAGAATCACACCGCCTAAATATTCTTTGTTGGCGGAAATTGCGCAGATTGTAGTTGCGGTACCAAAGTCCACGATAATTAAATTTTGTTGCGGGTATAAATCTACCGCCGCTATAGCATTGGCTAAGCGATCGGCGCCTAATTCTAAAGGGTTAATATATTTGATTTCTAGACCGGTTTTTGAATATGGCTGTCAGAAAAACGGTGGTATAGAAAAATATTTGATACACGCAGCGCGCAAAGAATAGTCGATATTCGGCACCACCGAGCAGATCGCAATGTGTTTAATTGTGCTGCAATCGATGTGGTTTTCACGCAAAACTGCTTTTAAGAAAATGCCGTACTGATCCGAGCTATATGCGGATCTGCTATCGTATCTAAAGCGTAGCAGGATTTTATTATTGTCAATTATGCCGCCAAATACTTGGCTATTGCCTACATCTAAACAAAGAATCATAATGTTTACCCGTAGCGATACTTAGGCGCACTATACCACAAATAACAGATTACTAACAATGTAGTAAGCTAGATATTAGGCTAATGTTTATTCAATCGTGTAACTACACTAACGGTCTGTAGGCTTAAAATCCAAGGAAATGGAGTTCATGCAATACCGTAAGCCGGTTGGGTCTGGTCCGTCATTAAAAACATGCCCTAGATGTGCACCGCAATTCGCACATTTTACTTCAATGCGATCTGGTGTTAATAAAGTTCCTGGTTCTTTGTGCAAGGTTACATTGTTCTCCGTAGCGGTAGTAAAAAAACTTGGCCAACCAGTTCCTGAATCAAATTTTGCGTTCGAGTCAAATAAATGGTTACTGCAATTGCTGCAATAATATTTCCCATCATCATAAAACTTGTCGTATTTTCCAGTGAAGGCGCGTTCAGTACCGCATTCACGTGTCACATGATACACATCTGGTGACAAGATTTCTTTCCATTCAGCATCAGATTTTTTATCTTTCATAGTGCTTCTCACTTAAGGTGAACTATATCTAATCACAAAAAATTAAAATTATTATAGTATATTTGTTGTTTGTGATCCGCAGACATTACACCAAAACTTGACTAAATGCGAATATGTCGCTACCATAAAAACATATATCGCCTTGCTTGATTTTTTTTCTCCACCCAGATTGAATCGTCAACAATTTTGGTTTGAGCGAGGCGATATAACCTTCTACCAACCTAACAAGTCTTCAACAATTCACTGCAAGTTTGTTTACCACTAAGTAATGCTCCTTCCAATGTTGCTGGCAATCCAGTTTGTAGGTAATCACCACACAACCATAAATTTTTATATGCAGTAGCGGGTCGTGGACGATGCTGTTGGATCGTAACGTCACAGCTAAACGCAGCGCGTTTTTCACGAATGACTTTATAAGCAATAGGATCAGAAAGAGCTGGAAAATGCAGGCTAATTTCCTTTAAAACAATGTCACTTAATACATGGTTTGCATCATATGCATGTGCTGCTGGTCCAGTGATCACTGCGCTAAGTATATTCGGTTGGGCGGCAAATGCGCGGTCGAAAATCCATTGGCAAGTAGAATGTAATGTACTAAGAATTGGATATGGCAATTGTACCGCTTGCGAAAATTTATAATAGATGGTGGTGATGCTTTCAAAGTTGAATGCCTGAAGATTTGTACAGAGTGGTTGTAGTGTTGCATGTGCTTGCAAAATTTTTTCTGTTTGCCATGGGGGTGTAGCGAGCACAACATGATCCGCAGTCCATGCATTTGCATTGCTCAATACGCGAGCTTTGCCATTGACAAACTCAATTTGTTTTATGGATTGATTGCAAATGATTTGATTGTCAAAATTTTGTACATATTGTGCAATGGCCGTTGGTAATAAAGTTGTTAAATCAACTGTTGGTAAATACCAATTACTGTGCGATGCATTTGCCGCAAATACTTGGCGCAACACATTGCAGAATATTTGTGCGGATGCTTTAGAGATCGCAGTCGACATTGCAGCTAATGCGATTGGTTCCCAAAAGTGTTCAATTACATAGCTAGATTGGTGATAGTTCTGCAGTAACTCTAAAATGGACATATCAA
>DATIHV010000291.1:0-3373 GCA_035480295.1 Gammaproteobacteria bacterium | reverse complement strand
TATAATGATCAATGATTTTATTATCGGCTTGGTTAAATTCGTTGGAGAGCAATGCTTCCGCCAATGCCATGCCAGTCGCTGCTGCCAATCCTTGACCTAACGGGCCGGTTGTCGCTTCTACGCCTGGTGTAATTCCAACCTCTGGATGCCCGGGAGTTCGCGAGTGCAATTGCCGAAAATTCTTTAGGTCCTCCATGCTCAAATCATAGCCAGTTAAGTGTAAGAGGCTATATAAAAGCATCGATCCGTGGCCATTCGACAACACGAACCGATCGCGGTTAACCCAATTCGGGTTTTTAGGATTATGCTGTAAAAATTCAGTCCATAAGACTTCCGCTATATCAGCCATTCCCATAGGCATGCCTGGATGACCAGACTTGGCATGCTGTACTGCATCAATGCTTAAAAATCGTAGCGCGTTGGATAAGCTCATTTATCTAACTTATATGTGGTTTATACTAAGTTACGATTGTATCAAAAAGCCAATACTGAGTATAATGGCCAATGCAAAAAATATGGCACAGCGTTTTCTGGAAAATTCTGTCTTGTGGATGTTTCGCTGGGATTAACGTGTTAGTACGATTTCTGTCTGGCGGCTCTCCACTGCCCATCAGCCACGCCCTCCCTATTTACACCATCATGTTTTATCAGCACATTATTGGTCTGGTACTGATCAGCGTCTGGATGTGGCGCGCCAATGAAATGCATCGCAAAGATTTCGTTACTAGCATGCCATGGCTACATTTTAGCCGTATCGTCACAGCTGCATTAGGTATAGGTTTTTTTTACCTCAGTTTGCGTTATATCCCTGTAACACAAGCAGTCGCCTTGAGCGTCACCGCACCTATTTTTACTACCGTTGGCGCGGTATTGTTCTTAAAAGAAACTTTTGACCTGCAACGCAAAATGGCAGTGTATTTAAGTATTATTGGCGGTATTTTGGTTGCAAGACCAGATCAAGCTTTGCTTACATCTGCAGGATATTCATGGTTCATGTTACTGCCCGTACTTGCGGCTATCGCATTTTCAGTTGATAAATTGATAACGCGCAAATTGTTAGCACACGATGAACAGCCGCGTACGCTTGCTTGGTACTTACTAGCTTTTATCGCGCCATTATCGCTGCTACCGGCACTTTTTTATGGTTGGGTGACTCCAGGCTTAGAACATTTACCATGGTTAGGTATATTAGGTTTACTAGGTGCATTAGCGCATTATACATTTAATAAAGCTTATGCAACCGCTGAGGTAACTATACTATTACCATTTGGTGCAGCGCGGCTTCTTTTGGGAGCTATACTGAGTTATATCGCCTTTTATGAGATTCCCAAGTCGTTTGATATGTGGCTGGGTATTGGCATAATTATAATTAGTACAGTTATTTTAGGACTTAACAAAAATATGATGCTTAGTATGCGAGGTTTTCAATTATCTAACAAAAAGGCAATCTAGAGATGAAAAAAGTCTTTATATTTGTTCAGCGGCCGCGGCAAGTACATCCCTGTAGGCTTATTTGCGCATCCCTGCGCAAAAAGCCGCTTCACAAACATAAAGACTTTTTTCATGTCTAGAAGAAACATCAAGGGAATAATTTAATGCCAACACAATATCTAGCTACCTCTGAATCTGTATCCGAGGGTCATCCAGATAAAGTCGCAGATTACATTTCTGATGTAATTTTGGATCATATTTTAATGCAAGATCCTAAAGCACGCGTAGCTTGTGATACTTACGTAAAAACAGGCTTCGTATTAGTCGGTGGCGAAGTAACTACTACCGCAAAAATTGATATTGAAGATATTACACGCGAAGCAATAAAAAACATTGGTTACACTCATTCTGATATGGGGTTTGACGGAAATTCTTGTGGCGTATTAACTGCACTAGGACAGCAGTCACCGGATATAGCATTAGGCATAGATCATAAAGATCCATCTGATCAAGGTGCTGGTGATCAAGGCATGATGTTCGGTTTTGCCTGCAACGAAACTAAAGAACTTATGCCCGCAGCAATTTTATATGCACACAAGTTAATGAAGCGGCAAGCTGAATTGCGCAAAAATGGTGCTCTCCCATGGTTACGTCCGGACGCCAAATGTCAAATTACGATGCGTTATGCAGATGGCAAACCCGTCGCGGTAGACTCACTGGTTTTATCAACGCAACATGAACCTAACATCACGCATGCAGCTATAGCTGAAGCGGTAATTGAAAATATTATTAAACCTATAATACCTAGTGAATGGTTGCTTAAAGACACGCGTTATTTTATTAATCCTACTGGCCGTTTTGTAATTGGTGGTCCGATGGGCGATTGCGGGTTAACGGGCAGAAAAATTATTGTTGATACTTACGGTGGAGCAGCACATCATGGTGGCGGTTCATTTTCGGGTAAGGATCCATCTAAAGTAGATCGTTCAGCGGCGTATGCATGCCGATATGTGGCAAAAAATATTGTTGCTGCTGGCTTGGCTGATCGTTGCGAAGTACAAGTGTCTTACGCGATAGGTGTAGCAGAACCAACTTCAATATTTGTTAATACTTTTAATACCGGCAAAATACCAGATGAAAAAATTGTTGCTGCGGTGAAACAAATTTTTGATCTGCGTCCATATAGCATTATACACTCGCTTAATTTGCTACGGCCGATTTATGCTAAAACCGCTACTTACGGTCATTTTGGTCGCGACGAACCAGAATTTACCTGGGAGCATACCGATAAAATTGCTAAGCTACAAAAAGCCGCCGGAACTGTGTAATGCGCAAGCACCGGTTTTTTGTATTGGACTCGCTGGCAGTTGATCAAACATTAAGTTTAAACGATGATCTTAGCCATCAAATCGCTAGGGTATTGCGTTTACAAGTAAATGATCCAATATTTTTGTTTAACAATAGCGGTGCGGAATTTAGCGCAATAATTACCGAGATTGCACGCAAAGCAATTTCTGTAACAATTACTGCTGTTAACAACCTATCTTTAGAATCGCCATGCAAAATCCAACTAGGACAAGTAGTGGGTAAAGATCAAAAAATGGATCTGGTGTTTCAAAAAGCTACCGAATTAGGCGTGGATACTATTACACCTTTATTTTCTGAATTTTCGGTAAAAAAAAATGTACCGGATCGCAACGCAAACAAACTAGAGCATTGGCAAAAAATCGCGATTGCAGCCAGCGGGCAATGCTGGCGCAATATAGTGCCAACAATTAACGCGCCACAAGATCTATTTTCCTGGATTGAACAAAATAATGCCGCTACAAAGCTGTTGCTGTCACCAAATGCAGCAGCAAAACATTTGCGTGACGTAAGTGCTACGAATAGCATTTCGATTTTGATCGGTCCAGAAGGTGGCTTTAGTGAAACAGAAGTGACA
>DATIHV010000290.1:0-7611 GCA_035480295.1 Gammaproteobacteria bacterium | reverse complement strand
TCTTCAGAAGTTCCGGCCTTTGGTTTTGGAATTGAAACATTATCTACTACGATGTCAGGGATAATTCCTTTAGCTTGAATGGAGCGACCGGCTGGAGTGTAGTACAACGCTGTTGTTAGTTTTAAGCCACGTTGATCTTTTAATGGTAATACTGTTTGCACAGATGCTTTACCGAATGTAGGTGTACCTAATATGATTGCGCGTTTGTAATCTTGTAAACAACCAGCAACAATTTCTGATGCAGAAGCTGAGCCGCTGTTCACCAGTACAATAATCGGCGCGCCTTTGAGCAAATCTTTGCCATTAGCTTTTTCTTTTACTTGTGAACCGTTGATACGGCCTTTAGTAAATACTACTACTTTATCATACGGTAATTTGTCTTTGTCTAAGAATGCAGAAGCTGCAGTAACTGATGCATCCAATACGCCACCAGGATTGTTGCGCAGATCAAGTACTAAGCCTTTTAATTTTGTTTTGCCGTCTTGAGTTAATTTTTTGATTTCTTTACCAAGCTCTGTGCCGGTATCGTTCTGGAATTGAGAAATACGAATGTACGCATAGCCTTCTTCTAACATCTTGCTATGTACGCTGTGTACGTTAATCACTTCGCGTGTTAGTTTGAGCTTTAATGGTTTGCTTTCGTTTTTACGCACCACGGTTAAGAAAATTTCAGTGCCTGGTTTACCGCGCATGCGGTCAACGGCTTCAGTAAGGCTTAAATCTTTTACAGGTGTTTCGTCTAAACGAACGATTAAATCGCCAGGTTGCATGCCTGCTTTGGCAGCTGGAGTTCCATCGATAGGAGAGATAACTTTGATGTAACCATCTTCTAAGGTAACTTCAATACCCAAGCCACCGAATTTGCCAGAAGTGCTGGCTTTTAATTCGGCAAATTCATCTTGGTTTAAATAAGCAGAGTGTGGATCAAGGCCGGCAAGCATACCACGAATTGCATTTTCGAATAAGGTCGAATCTTCAACATTTTTTACATAATAATTTTTAATATGCTCGATGACGGTAGTGAATCTATCTAAATCCGTAAGTGGCAATTTTTCTGCTGGCGCTGATGTTGCAGCAGATGCCGCAAATGCTGTACCAGCTAAAGCGAGAGTTATAGATGCAATTGCTAATTTGATCGGTGGTCTCATTTTTGTTTGCCATCTTTGTTGGGTAGATAAGTTCATTATAACTCCGGTTTCAAATTCTTGCTAGCGTTGTATCAACGTTACACCAGTCATTACTTCAGGCTTATTAATGTTTAACAATTCCAGCATAGTCGGTGCAATGTCTTGCAGTCCATAGGTCTTGTCAGATTTAAAGGAAAATTCACGGGGGCCAACATAGATCAAAGGAACTAGATTGGTGGTATGTGCTTTATTCGGTTGTTGTGACACGTCATCCCACATGGTTTCTGCGTTGCCATGATCTGCAGTTATGAGCATTGAGCCGCCAAATTTTTTAAGCGCTTCCGCGATTTTACCAAGACAAGTGTCTATTGTTTCGATAGCAACAATGGTGGCATCTAAAATGCCGGTGTGGCCAACCATATCGGCATTCGCGAAGTTGCAAATTATTACGTCATATTTCTTTTTCGCAATTGCGGCAAGTAATACTTGCGTAATTTGATCTGCACTCATTTGCGGTTGTAAATCATAAGTAGCAACTTTGGGCGATGGGATCATAACGCGATCTTCGCCAGGCACTGGCTCTTCATGTCCGGCGTTGAAAAAAAATGTTACATGAGCATACTTTTCGGTTTCGGCGATATGCAATTGCGTTAAATGATTTGCCGCAATTACTTCACTTAATGTTTCAGAAGTTTGCAATGGCGGAAATGCAACTTGTACTGGCAATGTTGTATCGTACTCGGTTAAAGTTACGAATGCATCGGTTAATTGAGGCATTGTTTTTAATAATGCATGACAAATTTGGCGTGCTCTATCGGTGCGGAAATTCATACAAATTACCACGTCGTTTGGATGTATAGTTACAGCTTTAATTTGCGTGGGTTGTACAAATTCATCAGTTTCGCCGCGCGCATATGCTTGCTCTAATCCACTTACAGGATCGCCACTCGTATATTTGCATTTGCCATCGATCAATAAATCAACCGTTGCTTGGGTACGCTCAATGCGATTATCGCGATCCATTGCATAAAAGCGTCCAACTATGCTGGCTATATATGGAGCAAATTTTTGCAAACTTTTTGTGGCGCTTTGTGGTGGCACATCTCTACCATCTAAAAATGCATGCAAATAAAGTTGTGTTGGTTCTTGTGCTCCAACATTATTATCCTGAGTCATTTTAATAAAGGCTGCGATATGATCTTCGTGGCTATGAATACCGCCAGACGAGAGCAAACCCAGTACGTGTATATTAGACTTGCGTTGTTTTGCCGTTGCGATAGCTTTTAATAAAACCGGATTCTGGTAAAAGCTCCCATCGGCAATGGCATTATTAATCCGGGCCAGATCTTGGTTAATGATGCGCCCAGCCCCCATCGTCATATGACCGACTTCGGAGTTACCCATTTGTCCGGGCGGTAGGCCTACGTCAACGCCCGAGGCGGATAACAAAGTATGCGGACAAGTGGTCCATAAATGGTCCCATATGGGCGTACGGGCTTGTAGAATGGCATTATACTGAGCACTGGCTCTATGGCCCCAGCCATCGAGGACTATTAATAGTAGAGGCTTGTCGGTTATCATCAAACAGTACCTTTTAGAAAGCTAAGCTACTTATATTTAAGGGGTGTTCTCACTTTAATTCCGGTGTATAATGCTGTCTTTATATTAAAATAACACGAATACTCACATGAATGATATTTTAGATTTTTTTCTACAACATTGGCAGCTTAGTGCCCTGTTTGTGGTGGCAGTAGGTGCATATTTGGTATACGAATTTATGCTAGGCGAAGATCGTGATGCAGTTACGCCAGAGCAGGCGGTAGGTTTGATCAATCATCAACATGGTGTTGTGATAGATGTAAGAACTCCGGAAGAATTTAGCACCGGACATATATTGCATGCCATTAATGTAGATTCAAAAGAGCCGGATACCAAGTTTAAAACATTAAACAAATACGCGCACAAACCAATAATTTTAGTATGTGCACATGGTAGAAGATCTGCACAATGTATGCTGCGTTTAAAAAATTTAGGATTTGCGCAGGTACACAGTTTAGCTGGTGGTTTAGAATCTTGGAAAGATGCTGGACTACCTTTAACGAAATGAGGAAATAATGATAGCAACTATAATAATATACAGCTCATTAACCTGCCCATATTGCGAACATGCTAAAGATTTATTAGAAGCAAAAGGGCTTTCGTATCAAGAAATTAATGTTGAAGAGAATCCCGCATATTATCGCGAGATGCTGGAAAAGACTAAAGGTGAGCGCACCGTACCACAAATTTTTATTGATGGTAAACACATTGGTGGTTTTAGTGACTTGAAACGTTTAAGTGACAGCGGCAAACTAGAAGCATTATTAAAAAAGTAATTTAAGGAGTAATAGTACATGGCAGAACCACAGGTAAATTTTAGCGTTCACAATGTTTACGTCAAAGATATTTCTTTTGAAGCACCAAATTCACCAAACATTTTTACTTTAGATTGGAAACCGAAATTAGATTTTGATATTGAAATGAATCGGTCCCACTTAGAAGGTGCTTTGTACGAAGTAACCATGAAGATCACCGTCACGGTTGCAATTGAGCACGGCGACGAAGCTAATCCTGCCAAACAAACTGCTTTCATTGTTGAAGTGAAACAAGCCGGTGTGTTCATGTTGGAAGGGGTTTCGGATAAAGAGCAAATTGATTATATCCTTTCTACAACTGCACCAACGATTATTTTCCCATATGCGCGACAAGCCATTTCTGGTTTAGTCACACAAGGTGGTTTCCCGCAACTGATTATTCCGCCAATGAACTTTGAAGCAATGTATCAACAACATTTAGCTGAAAAATCCAAATCAAAGGACGTTGCGCTTGCATGATAGGCGTTTGTGGCGCTGGTTCTTGGGGAACCGCATTAGCAGCAACTTTAGCACGTAATACTGAAGATGACATCCTAATTTGGGGAAGGGAATCTGAAGTATTACGTGAAATCTCTACACAACATACAAATAGCAAATATCTACCAGGTATTACCTTGCCGCACAACATTAAAGGCCGTGCGAATATTGAAGATTTGCTTAATCAAGTCGACGATATTCTGATCGTTGTGCCGAGCAAAGCATTTGTAGAAGTTTTACAAATGTTAAAACCACATCTGCGCCCAGAACAACGGATCATTTGGGCGACGAAGGGGTTAGAGCCACAACGCGGTAGATTTTTACATGAGGTGTGCATTGACATACTTGGCGATCAAATTAAATACGCCGTATTAGCTGGACCAAGTTTTGCCACTGAAGTTGCTAAACAATTACCAACTGCAGTAACGATTGCAACTAAAGATGCATACTTTGGTAAAGATTTATTAATGTACTTTCACTCTGATTTATTTAGAGTGTATTTAAGTACTGATGTAATTGGTGCGCAAGTTGGTGGTGTTATAAAAAACATTCTAGCAGTTGCAGCAGGCGTATCGGATGGTTTGGGTTTTGGTGCTAATGCCCGTGCGGCATTAATTACGCGCGGTTTAGCGGAAATGATGCGCTTTGGTATTTCGTTAGGCGCGCAGGCAGAAACATTGCAAGGTTTAGCTGGTGTTGGCGATGTGATCTTAAGCTGCACCGATAATCAATCACGTAATCGCCGGTTTGGTTTAGCATTAGCGGCCGGTCAAACTATGACGCAAGCACAAGCAGAAATCGGTCAAGTTGTAGAAGCAGTGCATAATGCTGCAGAAACATGTCGCATTGCGGAAGAAAAGAAAATTGAGTTGCCGATTGCGGCACAAATAAATAAAATTTTTACTGAAGAAGTTACGCCGCAACAAGCAGTGCAAAATTTGATCACCAGGAAACCTGCGTATGAGCGATGAACAACCGCCGCTATTAGATCGCGAAATCATAGATATGTTGCGTGATGCTATTGGCGAAAGTTTAGATTCTATTATCGATCTATATATACAAGATGTACCAAATGACATTGCTGCAATGCAACAAGCGTTAGCAAAAAACGATTTACAAACTGTGCATCGTTTAGCACATTCCTTAAAGTCCAGTAGTGCGAACTTAGGCGCCATGCAAGCTAGCGCATTAGCTGCTGACCTGGAGCACAGGATTGCTGACGGCGAAGCAAATACGGGCTCTATAGCTGCAAGCATTGCAAAATTTGCTACGTGCTTTGACCAAACACGATCCATGTTGAAGAATTTGTAGTTTTTGTATTAAAAATATATGAAACTTTCTTAAAATCTACTATGATGTTGATAGACAACTTTTGTAATTCAGTCATGGAGACATTATTATGCAAAAATCATTAAAAGTTCTTTTAGTAGCAGCTTTAGTAGCCCCATTATTGTTCTTAACAGGTTGCTGCAAAGAAAGCTGTGAAAAGCCTTGTTACGACAAATGTGGTACTTCTTATGACAAGAACGATGGTAAATAATCTAATTTACTAGAATCGGATAGCCATGGGAGCGCTCTAGGGCCTCCCTGGCATCATCCTTGTTGAACTTAGCCCCTGTGATTACTGCCTGCTCTACCGCCTGTTCAAATACTTCTTCTTCAGACAATTTATGATAATACGATCCTGATAATGGCTCATGCGATTCTGCGTACACTTGATTTCTATGCCGCCCAATTTTATATGGTTGATGAATTATGCGTACCGGATCGCCAATAGATACTTTATAAAATAAAGATTCTATATCTTCGGGATGCATACGAATACAACCGCTGCTACTTCTGATCCCAATCCCGCGCGATGCGTTGGTACCATGAATTAGATAGCCTGGAATTGACAGGCGCATTGCATATTTGCCTAATGGGTTTTTAGGGCCAGGATATACCACTTCTGGTAAGTACATTTCATTTTCTTCGTACCAGGCACGAATGCGATCTGGTGGACGCCATGAAGGGTTCTTAGTTTTTTCTATAATTTTGCCACTACCTAAAGGTGTTTCCCATTCTCTACGGCCAATGCCTATTGGATGCGTAGTAACTAGATTTTGCCCTTTATGAAAGTAATACAAACGTAACTCGGCAAGGTTAATCACTATACCTTTGCGTTGCCCGTGCGGCAGAATGTATTGCGTAGGGATGATGATTGCGGTGCCTGCGCCAGGGTTACCGGGATTAATACCTGGGTTAGCTTCTACTAATTCATAATAACCAACGTCGAACTTTTGCCCTATATCATGAAAATCTTCACCGCTTAATGCAGTTGCGGTTTGTACCCGGCCAACAATATCGGAGCCAGGAGTAATGGAGAATGTTAGGGCAAAGACATGCAATGGCAATAACAGCCAAAGACTCAATGCTAGACCTACTCTATTCATATTCTGCATATGTCAAACCTTTTGAGGAATGCTCATTATGTATTTCGGCATGTAGCGTCAAAACAAAACTAGACATTTATACAGACAAGCAAGCTGCTATACTAAAAACCATATAATAAGAATGAGTAAACAGGGGCCTAAACATGAAATACAAAGCAATAACTTCAGCGACCTTATTGGCAGTTACAGTTGCATTAACCGGCTGCCAACAAATGAATCAAACGCAAGAATATACTTTGGGTGGCGCGGCGCTAGGTGCTGGTGCTGGTGCATTGATTGGCGCAGGCTCTGGGCATGCCGGTACTGGTGCTGCTATTGGTGCTGCAGCTGGTGCAGTCGGTGGCGCTTTGATGTCTGACGATTAATAATTTAGTGCTTGTTTTGAGATTGGTCGGGACAGGTAATTGGCATACCGGTACTTAGCGTAAATTGCTTCAAAATCTGCAATGCATGTTCACTGCCGGTATCGTGCCAAAGCTCTTCAGCCATTAATGGATCTAAAATCGAATTTGCCTGATTAATTTCGCGCATTGCTTGCAATATGTCCATTAAATTCACGAACTTCGCCGATAATGTGGCAAATAGGCCGCTATCTGAATATTTGCTGCAGTCAGCTAAGGATGAATATGCGGTTTTGCCCAAATTGACGTAATAACTGACGCGTACCAGGCGGCGGCGGGCACGGCCGGGGAATAGGCCTGAATAAAGCAGGCATTGATCGCCTACATCGCGTAAGGCTAGCGAGCGCAAAGAGCCGGCGCGGTTGACGCTAGTCATAAATTCTATGCCCATGACCTTTTTGCTCATTTGTGGGGCAGACATAAAACGTATTAAAAGGAATACCAAGTAGCTTTCCAGCTCCTCGGATAGGGCCACCTGGCAGATTTGACTAGCATCGGTCACTAGTGTTTGCCACTGGGTAATTGAGGTAGGGTTGGTTATTATTCTTTCCATCTTTCCTCCGGGTTGCTTAACGGCTATAATGGCCAACCAGTATATATAAAGAGTACACCTTCTTACTTTTATTATAGCTTGGTGAAGTTCAAAGTGTGACACCGCGGGGCGTTTCCCGAGATGCACATACACTCTTTTGAGGTTAAAATATTTTATGCTAGAAAAATTAAGAAACATTGCGATCATCGCCCACGTTGACCACGGCAA
>DATIHV010000289.1:0-16489 GCA_035480295.1 Gammaproteobacteria bacterium | reverse complement strand
CATAACATGCTCGGGCGTTCGGCAGGGAAATGCTGCGCATTTCCGAATCTGCCTCACCCAATTCCGCCACTCGGCATAGCAACAAGCTCAATTCTTACCTATCTGCTAGAGTAAAGTAAAGACATTTTATAGAGGGCGTCGATGCGCAAAAAAGGTTTCTCGCTTTTAGAGCTGATGGTAGCAGTAGGTATAGTGCTGTTTCTAACTGTGGTTGCGGCGCCACTATACAAAGATTATGCCAACAAAGCCAAAGTGGGCCTGGCGGTTACGGCGTTGCTTGATTTAAATAACAAAGCCATAGCATTGTACAATGATGGCCAGATTACCTCTGGTATGACCTCGTTAAAGCTGGAAGGGGTTTCTTATCCTGATAACGTAGCCGTAGCTGGCACCCCATATACACAAGTCAACGGCACGATATTTTACGCACCTGGCGGGGCCGTTGTTACGGCGTCAAATAAATGGATGTTTTGTGTGTATGTTTCAGGGCTATCGTACACCGGTTATGTAGATGCAATGGGGGGCGCCTACTCTCGCGTTTGCAGCAGAATAGTGGTTACCAGTGGTGGTACATTCACGACATATTGTGGTACTAGGGGCACCAGCAGCGCAGACGTGCCGTCGGCGTTTCTGCCAAGCAACTGCTCTGCTACGAATCTTGATAGCCTCTGATCGCTTGATCTAAATCAGGGTAATAATTATACTGTATGCATGAACAGTATAAATATAAATACAATTTGCAAAATTGCTAGTGGATTTTCAGCTCAGGTCATTGATCATATAGAGCACAGCCTAGATTTAAACCAATATTTAATTACACATCCTGCGGCGACCTTCTTTGTGCGTGCAGAAGGCGACTCCATGCGGGATGTGGGCATTTTAAATGATGACTTATTGGTCGTAGATAGATCCTTAATCCCGCAAAATAACTCTATTGTGATTGCCATAATAAACGGTGAATTTTTTGTAAAACGTTTAAAAATCGTAGACGGTAAAGGTTTTTTATACACTGCAAACAAATATTCCCAGCCTATAGCAGTTGCCGATGTAGATGGCTTGCAATTTTGGGGGGTGGTTACACATGCGATCCACGCCTTATAGGCTTTATGCTTTGGTTGACTGTAATAACTTCTTTGTTTCATGCGAGCGGGTGTTTAATCCTAAATTAAATAATCGGCCGGTTGTTGTACTTTCTAGCAATGATGGTTGTGTGATTTCGCGCTCTAATGAAGCAAAAAAGCTAGGTATAGCGATGGGTGAACCTTTTTTTAAGCTACGAGATGTGGTGCAGCAGCATAATATTGTAGTACTGTCGTCGAATTTTGCATTATATGGCGATTTATCAACACGGATCATGAACGTGATCATGCATTTTTTCCCGGATGTAGATATATATTCAATTGATGAAGCCTTTATCGATTTAACCAGTTTATGTAAAAATTTTGATGTTTATAAATTATGTGCTGATTTATCGCAAAAAATTGAACAATATACCGGAGTACCTGTTTCTATAGGTATTGCACCTAGTAAAACCTTAGCCAAAGTGGCAAACCATATAGCCAAAAAACATGTTGGGACGCATCGGGTTTTTTATTTGGATTGCACGCAAAAAACACAGGGAATTTTGCAGGAATTTGCCGTTGGCGATGTGTGGGGTATAGGGCGTCAAACAGAGCGCAAGTTGCACGCTATGGGAATATATACCGTTGCTGAATTGTTAACATTACCGAACAAAGTAGTGCATGAAAACTTTACTGTGGTAATGAAAAGGATTTTGCTAGAATTACAGGGAATTTCTTGTATTAAATTAAAAGATACAGCAGCCAATAAGCAACAAATCATGATTTCACGTTCCTTTGGGCATAGGGTAACTGAGCTCGCGCAGTTACAAGAAGCTATCGCAACTTATACAACTATGGCATGTGAAAAGTTGCGCCGCCAAAGCTCTATAACAGCGGGGATTTATGTGTTTTTGCACACTGGCTTGCATGGTGCACCGGAAACTGTATATAGAAATTCTTTGTACATATCATTGCCGCATCGTAGCTCTGATACACGGCAGATAATTCATTGGGCCAAACGTGGTATACGGCATTTATTTAGGCCTGGATTTAAGTATAAAAAAGTAGGGGTGATTTTGTGTGATTTGTCCAGCGCGGATAGTATGCAAATTGATTTGTTTGGACATGCTAATTTAGTGCATAGCGAAGAATTAATGCAATTGATTGATGAGATCAATAATAAATTTGGTCGGGCAACAGTCCAATTTGCCGCTGCCGGCCTAGAAAAGTCATGGAAAACGCAATTTGCCAAGCGCTCAGCGGCTTTTACATTAAGCTGGCATAAATTGCCTAAGGTTAGGTTGCAACCGTTGTAAAATGGATATAAAATTTAATTAACAGAAGGCTAAACAAGAGCGTTAAAATCATGGCAAATGTGCAAATCAAGTACCTCGCAGAAGTCCCGCAACATGTGCAAACTTTAGCCCAATGGTCATATGATGCTTGGAGCCAGTATGATCCCACATTAACGCTAGAAAACTCCACTGCTAGCTTTAAAGACAAGCTCAATAAAGATAAATTGCCCTTGACCTTTGTTGCCATTAGCGACAATCAGCCTGTGGGAATGGTGAGTTTGAAAACAAAAATTAAGGTTGGTGGGCACGAAGATCGTGATCTATGGCTCGGCAGTTACTGGGTGGTTGATGATTATCGTGATCAAGGTATAGGGACTCAATTGTTGGAGAAAGCTTATTCTAAAGCGCGTGAGCTGGGTCACAAAAAGATTTCTTTGTTTGCATCAGATCCTAGTGCGCCAGAATGGTACTCAAAACATGGTTGGAAACAGTTTGGCACCGATACTTATCAAGGCCATACTGTTGCGCTGATGGAATACATTCTCTAATCTACGCTATTAAAAATGCTTCAGGTGCTCGCCGGTTAAAATAGCGCAGGAATTTTTTTATTTGACGATTGGAAAGTTTAGCTGCGTTAAAATAAGCATCTAAAAACGCTTTAAAGCCAAACTTGAGTAAAAATTCTTGATCTTGTTGTGTATTAGCTAAAAACGCCAGGTTATGCGCGCGCTGTTTTAAATTTAACGCCGATTTTTTAAATCTAAGTCTAGATGTATCTAATAGTGCGATTTCAGAATTAGGCTGGGCTAACATATTTCCAGTATGTAAATCGCGGAATTTGATCCCTAACGCATGTAGTTTCGCAATAAATTCGGGGAATTTTGCCAGCGACTGGAAATTGCCTTTGGATAATTCATCATAAATAGTTTCACCTTCTAGATATGGATAAATCACGAGGTGGCATTTTTCTTTAGGTAAATAATATATGTCGGTAACATGCACGGATGGGATCCCCATATACTTTAAACGTTGGGCATTTTTAGTAAATTGTAGTGCGTAAGGGATTATAGTTTGCGATGAAAAAAACGGTCTTTTATAAAAATGCTTAACGATGCGTTTGTTTGACAAACAAACTGCTACTTTGTCGTCTTTATATTTAAGTACCTGGCCATTACGCGTGAGTTCCAGGTAAGCCGAGTCACTAATGTGGCTGACTTGCTCTCTGGAGAAAATCATAGGTTTTCCATTATTAATGCTGTTTAAGTTGTTAAAAAAGTACGCTAGCTACATACGTTCGTATTTAAATATAGTAATTAATTGAGCAACTTACGTCAAGTTGTTGAGACATCATGGTTTCTGGATCATTTACTACAGACGTGGTATTTTGCCGCTTCCTAGAAGTTAAAGGATATCATTATGCCACCTACCTTAAGACCGCGCCGAAATTCCATAGATGAGTTAGCGTCAGACGAACTGTTAGCGAGCATAGAGGCTTTTAAAACAGATATGCGTGGCGTCAGCGACAGAATAGAGGTCATGGCAAGGACCAGTGCCCTAGCGAAAAAAATAATTTTACAGCTTAGGGATAGACATAGTACAGAATTAGATGGCGTATTAGCTGGAGAAATTATTGCTGTGTTGCGCCTACTATCAATAAATGTGCCTGATCATGCCGCTGTGGCACAAAAGTTATTAGCAAAAAATAGCAGCGATGGGGTGGAATTAGCTGAAGCAATTGTTCGAGCTGCAGAGAAAATGAAAGATCTGAAGCAAATGAATCAACGTCTTACGGATGATCTATTGGAACAAGATGCAATTAATAGAAAGCTTAAACGTGATAATTACGTGCATGCACGTAAAGAAGAATCACAGCAACGAGAAATACATGAATTGCGCACACAAGTGAATGACCTGTTGGCTATATCAACGCCGAGCATCTTTGCTAATGATCCAAGTCCATTAGAGCTTCGAAAAATTGATTCTGATATTGATGAATTTTTAGGTGATATGCCGTTGTTATCATCAGCTAGCTCGGCATCATTAAATTCTGTTGCTTACGAAGCAGATGAATTTGCAATAGATAGCGACATGCATACTACTCCGCCAACGATCTTGCCTGCTTTTAAGCGTACAAAACATGCACCGCCGGTGACGCAGCAAGATGATGAATTACAGCCTGCCAATAGTGCGAAACGCCAGCGAATGGCTGTCTCATGAGCTAGCTATAGTGTGCTATAATCAGAAGAATTTTTGGCAAACCTGAAGATTACTGATGAAAACCACACTTTACTATTCACCTGGTGCTTGTTCGTTATCTGTGCACATTACATTGATCGAAAAGAAACTAGATTTTGCTTTGAAGAAAGTGAATCTGGCTACGCATCTTACTGAAGATGGCGTTGAACTTGCGACCATAAATCCCAAAAACTACGTTCCTGTTTTGGTGTTGGCTGATGGCAATGTGCATACCGAAGTGGTAGCAATATTGAGCTCGCTAGAAAACACGGAATATAAGACCATAGAATCTTTAAGCTTTATTTCTTCTGAGTTGCACAAAAGCTTTGGCCCATTTTTTAACAAAAAAACACCAGAAGAATATAAAGTCATAGCCAGAGAAAAAATTACGAATCGATTTAATTACGTCGAAGCCGTTTTGTCGCGCAGTGAATATTTTAATGGAAGTACTTATAGCGCATGTGATGCGTATCTGTTTACCATTTTGCGCTGGTTAAAGTTATTGAAGGATACGGGGTTGTCAATTGCAACATGGCCAACTATTACTACTTATTACGATAAAATCGCGCAGCGCCCGGCGGTGCAAGCTGCCATAGAAGTTGAGCACATATCAGTGTAAACCTGCTTACCGTTTCCGTCTCGTGACGTGATATGTCAACTGTTCGCGGCACACCAGTTTTAAGTGTTTTGAGCTATATTTAACAGAAAAGCTTAGGGTGATTTCATGCTTGCACTTATCTTTTCTCCTCTTGGAACAATCAAAAGGCGCGCATTTTTCGGTGGGCTAGTGACTGTCGTTATGATGACAATTACATTATTTGTTATCATAAATCTAACGTTAATGTTTCATATCGGTGCAGCCGTAGAAAAAGACGAGAATAAGCAGCAAATGGCCCGACTTAAGTTAGAAAAAGCCCAGGCAGATCAAATATTAGCTGAAGACAATCCTAGTCCTGAAGACATGGCCAAGGCTAAAGCCATTAAAGAACATATTCAAGCAGAAGTAAATGATATGCCTGCGGCTAACGACTACAATAAGTATCTCGATAATCTAGGCACGACAGGCATTATCTTAGGGCTGCTGTTCTTGTGGTGTAATTTGTGTTTAATACTTAAACGCATGCGCGATACAGGAGTCAGTCCATGGTTAATGATAGTACTTGCCGCTGCGGTGGCATGCATGTTGGCGCCATTTCCACAGGCTGTTGCACTCGCTCCTTATTGCTCTATTGTGGTTGCTGCTTTTTATCTGTTTTGTATGTTTTACCCATCAGCTAATTCCTAGAGTGACCTACCTGCCCGTTGTTCAAGTGCACATACAATGGTTGACACTATCAATTAATCGGGTACAATAACTAACTTCGCCGATTAAGTTGTTCGACATAATAATGATAGTAATAACCAATACCCCCCCAAGATCCACCGCGGTCGTGCAATCAGCCAATCTACTGGATGCAGCTATATGAAGCACGCAGCCTTTTTGTTGAAGTTTATTGCTAATTGGGGAGCGCTAGCTACACAAGATAAACTGATCCAAATCTTGTTGGAGTTAGATAGCAGTGATTTGTCACAACATAATGAGCAATGTTTAGATATAGTTGATGATAATCTAAACATAAATACATTGGATATAATTAAACTGTTATGACAAGCTCCAAGGATGAGCAATTTAAAGGTTGATGATGCTAAAAGTTATGCGTTTTATTGTGCATTCCTTGAACAATTTGTCCAAGGTTTTTACGATGTTATACAAACTCGTAAATGGGATATGCCTTTAGATGAACGCTTGCTGCATATGCAAGCTCTAAGAAGACTATATTTGAAATTGCTGGTTGTGCAAGATCGTGATTCAGACTATAAAACATGTATGACTTCATTAGAGTTGGCATTTGATGAAGTTGCAAACCTGCTAGCTATAGTGCAACCATATAGTAAAGATGACTTGTTTGATTCTTTGACACCCTCTCCGGCGTAAACGCCGAAGATTCCCGCGAGGATAGCTCTTGGTTGGTTCTTGCTTCATAGCCGCGCTTGTTTGCTTTCATGTTGCCATGATTACAAACTATGCGCTTGCTCCACAAGCCATGACGACATGCCCTGCCGCTAAAATGTTTAATGCCGCATTTATATCGGCATGCTCTGTATAGTAGCATTCCTTGCAGCAAAAACTAGCCTGTGTTGTACGGTTTGCTTTGTTGGTATGGCCACATTTCGAGCATTTCTGGCTCGTGTATTGCGGCGCTACTTCCAGGTAAGTACCGTTTAACCATTCAAGCTTGTACTTAAGCTGTCGCTTAAATTCACCCCAACCCTGGTCAAGGATGGATTTGTTCAATCCACTCTTAGCTTTCACATTTTTACCCGGATTAGTTATATCGCCTTTAGCAGATTTAGACATGTTGGTTATCTTTAATGCTTCAACTACCACCATCGCGTGGCTTTTGCTTAAGTGGGTTGTTAGTTTATGCACAAAGTCATGTCTAATATTGGCTATTTTACGATGCAGCTTACGTAGCTTTACTAATATCTTTTTCCAATTGTTGGAAAATTTCTCTTTTTTAGCCATACGTCTTTGCAAGATTGCAAGACGTGCAGCATAGTTTCTAAAAGTGTTTATAGGTCCAATGAGTGCACCATTAGAAAGGGCCGCAAAGTTAGCAACGCCTAAATCAATACCAATTGCAGTTGCAGGTAATTGTTTGGGTACGGCAACCTCTTGTTGCACATTAATAGCTAAATACCAATGGTTGCCTTCCTTGGTGATAGAAGCGTGTCTAATGTCGCCAACCACCTTTTGACTGTGAAAAAATCTAACCCAACCTAGTTTAGGTAATTTAATCCTATTATGGTCTAATTCGATTTGCTTAGGCTCTGGGAATCTAAAACCGTCGTGAACACCCTTTTTGTGTTTACGCGGCATACGTTTGTTTGGTTGCGCTTTATCAAAACCATCCCTATATGCTTTGTCTAAATCCTTTAACGTTTGTTGAATGCAATGAGCTGGACATTCCTTTAAAAACCCGTACTCTTCAGATTGTTTCCAGAGCTTACTCCAGTAATCCATTTCATAGTAATACATTATCTTTTGCTTGTTTTGTAATCTGCGCGCGTTTATTTGCCAACATTTATTCCACACAAACCTGCAGTGGCCAGCATATGATTCCATCTGTGCTGCCTGCTCTGTTGTGGGCTTTAATCTGTAGCGAAATGCTTTCTTTCTCTTCATCATGACAGCAATTATACTATCTTCATGAGCAAAACAACAACAAATCAGAGCAGGAAGACATGTAGTGTTTTCGCTATATGCGCACTTGGTCTTTGTATCTAAATATCGTAAAAAAATATTTAACAAACAAATGTTAGATTTACTGTCGCAAACATTTTCAGATACTTGCAAAAAATTTGATGCAGAACTTGTTGAATTTGAAGGAGAATCTGACCATGTACATTTATTGATTAATTACCCACCTAAAGTTGCTCTATCAAAACTAGTCAATAGTTTAAAAGGCGTATCATCGAGATTGCTTAGAATTACGTTTAAGCAGCATATAGCTAAGTATTATTGGAAAAATGTATTTTGGTCACCCAGCTATTTTGTGGGCTCTTGTGGAGGCGCTCCTCTAAATGTCATTAAACAATATATACAAAACCAGCAGGTACCTTATACCTAGTATCGCGCTTGGTGTGCCTTACATCTCCGACATGAATGTCGGAGTCTTACGGCACCTTAGGATAAAAAGTTTTATGCATGATAATCTGGCAGTGTCTGCTGCCGGCACGCCAACATCGGTATCTCTGGCGGGTTCTTGTATGCAAATTTTGCATAGAAAGATCATGGCATCTTTACAATATCTAGATTCGCAGCGCGGTAGTGCAGGATTTAAGGTGTTTGTAATGCATGATATGTATTACGAAGTATGTAAAGCACTTGGATTAAATCAAGATTTTGAGCATGACAAAATTGTTTCATATCGTGGTACACAACCACAAGCGGCGCAAAATTACGACGGACAGACAGCTGATTTGATGTTGTTAAATTTTCATGGGAACGTGAACCGCCGTAAAAGAGGATTTGGTGGGCATCATGTAATGTCAATCATACAGAATCAATTCAATATACGTGCCAAAAATGATGACTCTAGACAGCTGATAGTTATTTTAGATGCTACTATGACCGACTTATCCGGCGAACACATCCGTCGCTTGCTAGTGTCTTTCCAAGCGCAGATCGAAAGTGGAAAATTAGCAATTATTTTAATTACAAGCCTGAACAAATATTGCCAAATTGGTTTTGATCGTTTTCCATCTGGAATTTCTGCAGATCACTATGCAAAAATCGTAACATTTGTAGAGCTAGAGAATGCTAATATATGTAGGCGTGCAAATCTACTGCTCGCTAAATTTTAACTTCATCAATAGATGCATATACAAAGGTTGACGGGGCACCGGTCACGCATGTAAAATAACTAGCTTTGTTGACGTTAGTTGTACCGAGAATAATAAAATGCCAGTTATAGAAGATACACCCACAATATTTACGCAATCTGAACCGCCTGATATAGCCCGGTTAGAAGATGTATTAAAAAACGTAAATAAGCTCATAACGCATTTGGAGATGCATGAGTTTAGGCTCAAGCAGAACACACCTTTTGCACTAGTGGTTCAGGAAGCACTTGCTTTATCTAAACTAAGTTTAACAATACTATATTTTGAAGAAACTACTGATACCAATATTTACGCAATTTTAAAGAATATAGTTGCAATGATGCACATTGCGCACAATGTTATTCAGTATGAGCCTATAGCGCATGACAACATGCTTGTAGTGTGCCATCAGGAACTAGAAGTATATTCTATAAATAAAAAAACAAACAAACCAAACCTAAAACCAGATCCGCATGTACCGCAAGAAATGCCGGCGAAATATTTGGCCCAAAGCTTTCCGGTTGTGCATTATGAGTTTAGGCAAGCACTGACTGAGATTGCGGTTCTAGCGCGCAAGATTTTACCCTTATGTGAAGCTACATTTATTAGTGCATTGGCACATTTACAAGGAAAAAATCTGACAATGCAACAGTTACGAGAGAAACACCCTGTACTTGACGTCCGACTTAAAGAGTTTATATCCTTGGCAAATATAAATATGGACAATGCTTTCAAGCTGCAGCCAAAAATTGATAACGATCTAGTGCCGCCAACGACAGCAGTTTACAAGGTGAAAGATCTAAATGATCCACCACTCCCACAGAAACATTTGTGTGGAAACTTAGCATTTGCTGATGCGGTACAGATATTAAAGTCTGCGGATAAATTTGCGGTAGAGTATTCACTAGAAATGGGTTTGAGCCATATTGAATCATTCAGCAATGGTACTATCGAAGCAAATTTAACAACCTGGATCACAGAACGCGCAGGTGTCGCCTCGGGTCTGTGGGCGCAATTTCTTTTTAAAGTGATATTGTCTATTTTGGGCGCGAATAGTTGCCCAGAAATTAAGTTTGAAAATTATGCATCAGATACCGATGCTGTGCTTATAAGATTGAGTTCTATTGACTCGTCAACGCATATTTTTTCGATTTTTAGGAAAAATACTGGCAGTGGTAATGCTTATTTTTATCGTGAAAACAATATTGGCGTCTTTGCAATTAAAGACTTACGTGCGTTTATTGGTTGGTTTGCGATGTTGCTTGATAAAAAGAAAATAGTTACAGCATACGTTAGTACAATGGTTCCAAGAACACTGAGAAATGCTATGGAGCATATTGGTGAAGACAAGGATTCACCGCCTGCAAGAAAATTAATATTTTGGACTGTATATCGGAAAAGTCTGACCGCAGCTGATTTGTTGCCTATTGATGCTGAGCATCTATCTTATGACTTGAAATTATTATATTGTTTTCTTTGTTTGATTAATGAAGATGCTAGAAGTAATGATTTAATTTTAAATAAACTTACGCCGTTGTTGTCTACTTTAAATGCCAATAATGGGCTGGTCAAGCTGTTACATGTTGCGCATGCTGCGGCGTATGATCGACTATTTAGTAATAACACTAGAACAGCAAAATATATTTTTAGTGAATATAGTGAATTACAAGAAGTATTGCCAATATTGTCAACTATTAAACGGCATGCTGTTGCAGAGATAAAAAATGTTGTGGCCGTGGTAAACAATATTGATGAACAGCTTAAGAAATTCTCTTACGTACTATATGCGCAATACAAAGCACAACTACATTCTTTAGCCCGCGAATATTTACGTACAACACCTAATCCTACGGAAAAAAGTAAGACCTTGATGTATGTAAAATATGATCAAGGAGGCATGACATCGGTTACTCTGTCCGCGGCCGCACCGGCTCCTGTTGCCAGCAAGACTACGAAAAGCTCCGTAACGCAGCGACCAGGCACTTAAAATCGACTAATTTTATTGGGCTGCGAGAATTTCAATGCTGCTAATATCATCCCAGATAAAGACGGCGTAATTGCCGCTATTAACTTCTTTGGCAAGTAAACCGCGCTCTAAATGGCGCAATAGAATTATTGGATATTCATAGTTTACGCTGATGAATGATATTTTGGCATTAGCGGTATTTAACTTGCCATCAGTATGTGATTTGTCTAAGCCTAGAGCAAACATCAAACTCAAAATTACCGGCGTAAATAAAAAAATCCCCAGGATATAGCGGTTAGTACGTCCTACGAACAATTTTGATGCATACAGCAGAGCTGATATACTTAACCACACGTAACAATATGCAAACCATATCAATAATGGCCTAAATGTATAACCAAAAATCAAATGCGCAATAATCACAATCGAGGTGGCGCTAAATAGGGCTATATGCGGCAGTCCAAATATTTTACGCAGTAGCTTTTTATGTTTTTTGAACATCTTGTTCTGCGCGCGTGCTTCTATACGCTGCACAAATATATCAAAACCATAAACGAAGACTAGGGACGCAAGTCCAGGGATCCACAAGGTATATGACGTTAAAATGTCCCCTATAGATAAAATCCGGATCCCAATAGCTAAATGCCAAAAATATCCATAGTTGTAGGTTAAAGAGCAGATGAAGCCTACTGCGGTTACAAAGCAGATTATGTACCCTAGGCGCAGACCGAATGATTCTTCAAATAAACTTTCTTCTAGCATGTAGGAATTATAGCAGACTTAATTATATGTGAATGAGGGATCGCTTTTTGCAATACCAAAAAACTCTCTGGCATTGGTAAGCTCAACGGCAAATTGCTCAGAATTAGGGGTTGCATCAGTTGCTCCTTCTATGAACGTCCCGCCGATGACGCCAATGTCGGTCGGGGTAGAACCCAACTCCATCTTGGGAAATATTGAGCATTTGCGTTTTATCGTGGCCCCTGAGGATGTTACACCACCTGGCACGTAAACCGACAGCATGTAATTTACATCTGCCGGATTTTGATTTTTTAGCAAAATTAAATGGCCTTGTACTGATACCATCTGCGGATCATTGTTTAATTCTTTTGCACCCATGCCAGTACAGTTAATAATTATATTTTGCTTGATAGCGGTTAGATTGTTGATAGCTTGTTTTTTAAAAGTGACACGATTTTTTAAAGCATTCTTCAGTTCAAACATCAATTCATCGGCATCCATAAATATACCATCATCGTAGGCTATCATTTGGCGTTGCGTGCCATTTTTAAAGTCTAACAGTACGTCTTTCGCGGGCTGCATAACGCCGGCTTTAACATATGGTTCTAATGTAGATGTTTCGCGTGTGCCAAAATAAGTTGGCATTATTTTGGCGCCTTTTTTCAGGGTTGGATGTTGATTTAAGGCGATCTTTTTATAGTACGTGTATGCGTCGACTCCAATTTTATCGATTAACGATTGCATACTAGGATGATTGTCCATCGATGCCGGGGCTAATAATCCGCCCGCATTGTTTGAGGTTAAATTGTCAAATTTCGCAGCAATAATTGTGATGTTCGAGAACCCCCGATCGATTAATTCCAATGCAGTGAATAAACCTATTACTCCACCTCCCAGGACGGCAATAGCATCGTTTTTGGCCGTAGTGCCAATTTCATTTTCCAGTAAATCTATTACATATTTCGCAGCACCAGGCGCCAACGTTAACCCGCAACCACCATGGCCATAGTTATGTATTATGATTTTATGATCCCGCTTTTCAAGGTACATGGCAGGCGATCCTCTACGCATAGGCCTATAACAGCGAACGCGCTTTTTGATGTATTGTTCTTCTAATTTAGGTGGTGTTATTTTGCGAGTTTCTATAGAAGCGATTGGCTGTTGATTTGTTGCAACGCAAGAAAGTGGAATGCAATATAAAATAACTAATACTATTAAATTGATTTTTTTTGTTAATATATTCATGAAAATCATTTTGTATTGCCGCTACGTTCAATCATAAACCGTACAGCATCATTAGCATTAATATATTGTACCTTTATTTCTGGATGGGCATTTTTAAATATACGGAATATTTCATCTACGAAGCCCTGGCCTATAAACTCAATCCTCTTGAAATCAAAAGTAATAAGAGAAAATTTTTCTAGCCCTAACAGAATCCTTTTAGCTTGTGATCGGGAAATAAAATTATCTTCTTTAAAATCAGAAAGGTGAACTAATATTTCAGTTTTATCAAAAGCATAATCTTTACCCTCGTATGCTGAGAAAACCTGTTTGCAGGTTGTTTGCGCGTTAATATTTATAGTCATAGTTATCTCAGTGCCTTTGCTACCATAACGTTGTACAAATGTCCAATCTTGAAGATGGTTGTCCTTTGTGTACACATAGCCATTAGCATCAATCACAAATGTATCAAACATTCTAGATGTAAAGAAAATTCCTTGACCAGTATGGTTTGCTGGATCTCGGGTAATCTTTCCTTTTGATAGATGCAAAATTCCTTCGCGTATGTCGTCAATTTGTAAATAATCGCAGATCGTTTTGAATACACCAACCCCATCATCCTTCACAATAATAGTCAGTATTGGATCAGAAAATTTGGTTTCAAGGGTAATTTTTGAGCCACGCGAATGATCAATTGCATTGTTTAACATTTCAGTTACGCCAAAATAGCAAATATCATAAATATTTTTTGGGAGCCGTATGAAAATATCATTAAATTCCTTGATTATCTGATCTTCTGCAATGTTACTTGTAATTGTATAGATTTTTAGTCTTTCATATTCATTCCGTAAAAAATATTTTGTGTTTCGAGTATTGCCTAATTTTACGATAATGTCGGCTTTTATAAGACTATGAATATGTCTATGCACAGTCATAATTGTCGTAGAAAACTTCTCTGCAGTTATTTTCACAATATCGGTAGGGTGGTCAGCAACATTTGCTACTACAAAGGCCTTGATTTGCTCAGATTGATTGCGCATTTTGCCACCCCCCTAATTTTATCTAGTTATAAATGGATTTATTAACTAATTATAATATCATTATAACACGTTATAAATAACATATCAACTAGTTATAATAAATAAAAATGTGTGTATGTCAACACATCGTGCTATATTTAGCTTACGCCGTGAATGCGTCTATTATCGCAGGATCGGGTTCAACCGACACGGCGTCTTTCTCTTTTGGCCAGGTGATCAAGCCGTAGCCCTCAATAATTCCAGCATTGCTTTTACGCAGAATAGGTTTGATTATGTGAAATACTTACTATCTTGTTTGGCAAAGTTTCTGTAAACCGCTCCAGCAATCAGATCAGCAAATTGTATACCAACGCTTAAATGGGACGGGGAAATAGAAACGCCTTCTATTAAATTCATATAAGTAGAGGTACTGTTTTTATGTCCGCTCAGTAATTTTTGATGTAGGTCTCTTAGTAAATGATCATCTTTAGGCTGTCTATTGTCACAAATTACAATCCCATTTATTTTGCTACCAACCATTCTTGACAGATCTTGTAAATGGAATTGGAATCGTTCGATTATGTGCTTGTAGGCGTGCCAGTACATGTCATTGTCATTTTGAATGAGGGCAGGGACAAATCGGCAGGATTGCCGATTTGGACCGGCGCAGCCGGCCCGCAGGGCGAGCGCCAGGGAAGGCGCGAGTCAACAATCGAACTATACGCCTTTGATTAGCGGGTTTTGAGTCGTTCGTCGCGCAAATGCTGCGCATTTGCTAATGCTCCTCACCGTCTACAGTTCCGCCACTTTGAAAAATTATTGGTGCCGAGGGCGAGAATCGAACTCGCACGCCTTTCGGCAGCGGGTTTTGAGTCCGCCACGTCTACCAGTTCCGCCACCTCGGCATTTAAGAGCGGTTATTGTAACAGAAACCTTATTCCTGTCAATTTCACCTATTACGTTAGTTGCAATGCTTGCTTTTTCTTTTTATAGCTGTGCTTAATCCACGCAGTTTCGATCTTATTTGCCGCATTGTGGATCCTTTCCTTCTCCGCTTTGTCTTGCCATTTCTTACGTGCTTCTGCGCCAATTTCTTCTAACGATTTAAAGCGTTCGCACTTATTAAGAATGGTTGGCTTTAAGGCTGTAACGTCAGGTGTAGACATATCTACGGTGCGATCTATTACTTGCTTTTGCATATTGTTATATACCTTCAATATCTTGGCTTTTAAGACATTAAATTCTAAAACGTCTTCAAAGTCATCTGGTTGCGGAGTGTTGAGGTATGTTGTCACATAGGCGTTACGTGCTGCATTAAATTGTTCAAGTGTCGGTGTTTTTGCACCATAATGTAATAGCATTGCAATAAAGTTAGCAATAAATTCTGCGTGCACGCGCCGTGTTGGAGAAAATCTAAATTTAGTGACCTGTGTTGTTGCATGCTCGTTCGAAGGCATCGGCCTCATAGGAAGCAAGGGTAGACAATTAAAATTATATGGATTAGCCCCAGCAGCTAATAGTGCCTGTGCTTGCGCAAAGTGAAATAGGGCGTACTGGCTAACTGCATGTTCATTTGTGAAATGATTCGCCATGAATGCTGCTTTAGTTGCTAAAACAATGGGTGTGTCTCCTTTTTTATATATGTAATCTTCTTCTTCGCGATTAGCCAGCTCACGGGCATAAATCCCGCGTCCTAGCTCGCTGTATTGATTTAAGAACTTACGTTCCATTTTTATGTTAGGGTTGGCGCCTTGTGCTAGAAGTTCTTCGAAATATGATTTACGTTCTTTTAAGTCGGCTTGTTGATCTAATTTATTTATGATTGCTCGCTGCAAAAAGGTGAGCATTTGTGTATCGCGAAAATTAATCGGCACATGTATGGTAGCACTAGGATTAAAAGAAAAAGTCAGCGGCATTGCCGGCTGCTGCACAGTTTGCTTTGGTGTACCTGGGTTTGCTTGGCCTAAAAGGCTCGTCTCTAGGTTGCTCATGCGTGACTGTAGATCTTCTATTTGAGTAGAAGTTAAAGTTAAATTTATCAGCTCCGTTTTTAATAATTCTGTTATGTGCGTCCTTACATCATCTTTTTGCTCGTCTAAATACGCAAGCATAATTTTGGCAAAATTTACTGCATCAGTTGCTTCTATTAATAAAAGTGATGTAGTCATCGGCAGAGCTATAATATTGGCAGTTACGTGATTTTCTCTACAATATTCACCTAGTCTGTGTATGGTTTCACGTGTGGCGGTTACTCTAATTTTATTTTTGAATAATGTAATTTCATGCCAAACTGAATATTTAGGGTCCCCGCTAACAGCAAACAGGGTATATGTATCTTCGCGTTTGGTTTTCCAGATTACTTTTGCCGGCTCAGTAGCGGCAGCAGGTTTTTGCTCTGTTGCTAGTTGATCTGTATCCGTCGTAGCAGAGGCATCGGCATTAGTATCGTCGGATCTCAATTCTTCATGTGAGCTAGATAATTTGTCAGTTGGAGTTCTAAGCATCAGAATACCCTCATTTACT
>DATIHV010000288.1:0-2839 GCA_035480295.1 Gammaproteobacteria bacterium | reverse complement strand
ATATCACTTTGGCTAGTTAAGCTTGTAAATCACCCCACAGCACTTCCCGGTGGCACTCAGCCGGAAAGTGCTGTGCAATTTCGATCTGCGCTTTGCCCAGGCCCCACTATTTTGTGCTGATCGATTCTGCTAAAATTTAATCTGCATAATAGGAAACAGAATGTGGATACAATAAATATCAACCCTCCTAAATTAACCGCTGCAAACTTCGGCCGGCAAATCACATGTTATAGACCTAAACATAATGATTACCCAAATATGTCCATACAAAAAGTGGGCAATAAGATTATTGCGCATAATTATGGACATGGCGCCAAAGGCTGGACACTTGCTCCTGGAGGCGCTAATTATGTCAATGACAAATTAATTAGTTCAGAGTTTGCAGAAGGTTTAAAATCTGACACGCCAATCACGATTGTTGGGGCAGGGGTAATTGGGCTGTTCACAGCATATGATTTATTACAAAAAGGTTATACAAATTTATCAATTGTCGCTACAAGCTACGAGGATTTAACGTCGAACTTCGCTGGAGGATTGGTATATTTGGGTATGGAAAGGAATATAGGTAGTGATCCTGCGATGTTAAAACTCATCAAGGAAATTAGCCTCAACTCGTATCATTTCTATTCATCTATAGCTAAGCACGCACATAAACACTTTAAGGATGTTGCAGTTTTTCTACCTTTATATCTTAGCGAACGCATTAAAGATTTTGATTTTTTTACTGAGAAATTAGCTTTACGAGCAAAAGACGTAGTATTAGATTTTGGCAATGGCATAAAACGTCCAGTTGTAGCTTACGAAAACTCAATTTTTATACACACTGACAAGATGCTGCATGATTTGCTTAACTACTTGCAGGGAAACGGAGTTAACTGCAAACAACAAACGATCAATGCGTTTACTGATCTTAGCGATAGATTCATAATAAATTGTACCGGATTGGGCGCAAAAAAATTAAATAATGATGACAATCTCATATCAGTGCAGGGACATTTAATCATGCTGTTGGATCAGAATCCAGAAGATATGCAGTATATGATCGACATACCATTAGATGAATATACAAACTCTTTAGGGCAACACGTTCGCCGATCATTTTATATGTTCCCAAAACGTTTCATAGATGGCAACATTAATGCTGTTGGTGTGATAGGTGGAACATTCATTGAAGGCGCAACTGATGTTACTCCTAATGCAGAAAACTTTGCGCTCCTGATGCAAGCGGCAAAAGATTATTTTGGCCATCGTTGACAGAACAGCTTCATTTCTACCAAGATAGTATAGAATGACTGCGGAGGTAGGCTATGTCTAAAATTAATATCGTTCGATCTGCATTTCACACAATAACGTGTTTAGTTACATTACTTCTTATACCGTTATCAATATCTGCTGCGATGCCAAAAAAGGGACATAACATAGTGTTAACACAAAGCCAACTAAATGAGTACAATGCTGAGGGCCTATTGGTAATCCGTGGCTTTTTTACCCAAGAAGAAGTTGCTCAAGTTTCCCAAATTGCTGATCGCCTACAAAAAGAGGCAGAAGTTTTATCGCTAGGACAAACAGGCAAAGTGATGCATAAAGGCACACAGTTCGTTATTGATAGAAATAACAACAAACTGCAGATCCATAGAATAGTTTGGGCTGGTGCTGCAGAGCCGCAATTGCTTAAGCTGGCTCGACAACCTAAATTGCTTGTACCAGTTGCACAGATATTAGAGAGCGATCAAGCAGATCAATTAATTAATCAGTTGCATTATAAGTTGCCAAATGATGGAGTAAAATTCGCCTGGCATCAGGATGTTAAGAATAGAAGAACATTTGATCCGAAATGGGAAGATTTAAATCACAAAGGTAGCTTTGTACAAACCATTATTGCTATTGATGCAAATACTGCGCAAAACGGAGGCATGTACTACGTGCCAAAATCACATATGCGCGGTGATTTGTTTTTAGACAAAATTACCGATCCAGAAGAATTGAATCGCGTTGGTGAATTAGATAAAGCTGTGCCATTATTGTTGAATTCAGGTGATATAGTATTTATGCATCCATACTTGGTTCATGGTAGTGAACCCAATGAATCTACAAAACCACGTAGAATATTCATAAACGGATTTTCTTATCCTGGTGCGAATAAGCAGCCATATCCAGGTGAGGGTAGTGCACAACGAATCGTCTTAAATAATTTTTGACTTTAAGAGGAAGTAGTTATGCCTAATGGTACATCAACTGATCAAAATGCATCATTATCAAAAGGTCAATTCTTAGCGCTTGGAGTGGCTGCAACTATAGCGGTAGGTGGGCTGCTTTATGCTTATAAAAACTATACACCTAGATATCCTAGCAATCTTAATCGCGTATTAGATTATTATGGTTTCAAAACCCCAGAGCAGAAAGAAGCACTGCGTTTCTTAATGCAACAATCTGGCGTTAAAGAGACTGACGCACTCTTAGATGGCACCGCTGAAAATCAAACTGCGTTAAGCAGATCAATTTTAGCTTTTGTTAGCGAGACGCAAAATAAGTTTACAATCCGTACTGGTAAACAAGAGCGTTGGGAGGTGCAAACGCCAGATTGGATAAAAGATCCAGCACTGCAAAAGCAAATATTATCTGCGCTCGAAATATTAAATATGATGGATGCCGTGCCGCCTAAATTTGAAAGACGCGATGCAGTATGTATACTCGGTGCTACCCGCAGCACTATGGTTTCTCGTTTATCTTACGCGGCTGATTTATTTTTATCCAATAAATTACCGGCAAATTGGTTAATAATGTTATCAGGTGAGCGTTATGTAACTCCTGATCATGGTGGTAACCGTGTGGATGGCAG
>DATIHV010000287.1:0-1561 GCA_035480295.1 Gammaproteobacteria bacterium | reverse complement strand
TACGTTCAGCAGTATTCGCTGCTGCACCATTTACCTCCACTGTTGTTGTACCAGGCATGCTCGTAGCTAGTGCGTGGGCCTCTGGAATTGATTCGCAGCCAACAAGGCGCAACTTGGCGGTTCTTGGCGGGGCAGGAGCGGCGCTTGCTTTCGGAGTGAGTAATTCGTCTATGCCTATGTTTGCGGCTTTTCTTAATGCAGGTTCATGGTCGTGGGCGCAGATGACTAGCTTAGTTACATCAGTTGGTATAGTTGCTGGTGCTACAGCTGAGGTAGGTATTCCAGCGGCTATAGATTTTGCTAGATCCCGAAATGCATAAGCCGGATTAGAAGTCGGTGTATGTTACCCTCTTGCTGTAGGGTAACCTTGCATTTAGGCCATAAACTCAGTAAAATCCTTGAACTGCCAACCCCAAGTTGGCACTCCTTGCTCCACGGAAATTAGTCCGGGAGCTAACTTTATTTACGTTATCCATGGGGAGTATTGTTCAATGAGACATTACGAAATCGTGTTTTTAGTTCACCCAGATCAGAGTGAACAAGTGCCAGCGATGTTAACGCGTTATCGCGGTATTATTGAAGGCAAACAAGGCAAAATCCACCGCTTAGAAGATTGGGGTCGTCGCCAATTGGCATACCCAATTAACAAGCTACACAAAGCGCACTACATCCTGTTAAACGTTGAATGCAGTCAAGAAGCTTTAGACGAGCTAAATAATGCATTTAGATTTAACGATGCAGTAATCCGCAACCTAGTGTTTCAACAAAAACATGCCATCACTGAAGCTTCACCTTTACTTAAAGAAAAGGACGAGCGTAAAACCGGTCGTGAAGATCGTGATGAATATTTTGTAGAAGATGATGATTTCGAAGATATCGATGTCGCGTCTGAAACAGAAAGCAAAACAGAACATGCGGATGCAGCATAGGTTTAATTAACAGATTTAATTGGAGTGGAAAAAATGTCAAGTTTTCGTTCAAGAAGAAAGAAGTTTCGCTTCTCTGCCGGCGAAGCAACCATTGATTATAAAGATTTAAATACGCTTAAAGGCTATGTTACTGAAAGTGGTAAAATGGTTCCGAGCCGTATTACCGGTACTACTGCAAAGTTTCAACGTCAATTATCGGCCGCGATCAAGCGCGCACGTTATTTGGCCTTGTTACCATATTGTGATCAACACTAGATTTAGGTAGAAACAAATGAACGTAATATTAATGGATAAAATTCATAAGTTAGGCGAATTGGGCCAACAGGTTAAAGTTAAACCTGGTTATGGGCGCAATTTTTTAATCCCACAAGGTAAAGCAGTACCGGCTACTAAAGCCAATATAGCGATATTCGAAGCACGTCGTGCTGAACTCGAAAAAGAATTAGCTGTAAAGACTGCGGCAGCAAAACAACGTGCGGCACAATTAGAAGCTTTAAACTTGACGCTGACTATGTTGGCAGCAGAAGAAGGCAAATTGTACGGTTCTGTTGGCGCGGCTGAAATTGTGGATGCAATTAAAGCTCAGGGCGTAGAAGCGCATAAGAACGAAGTGCAATTGCCGAATGGTCCAT
>DATIHV010000286.1:0-2412 GCA_035480295.1 Gammaproteobacteria bacterium | reverse complement strand
TTTCGCTGCGCGCGAATGGGGATGCCCCTCCCTCCGCGTCACCCGTAGCGCAAGAACAATTGCTCAGGAACCGCTCGCATTAATTCGTGAGCAAGGAGAACCAAGGTGGCGGGGTGACAATACCCCTTGCTCGACTTATTATATATATATCAGTGCGTGAAAGAGAATTATGAATGACCACTAACAAAAATGAAATAGGATTACAGGTCGCAGCAATTGCCAAGGAGCTTGGGTGTAAGTTTACCATTAAGGGCAACGAGGTAAATCCAGTAGATGTGTTTAGCGACAAAGCCCTGTTACCTGCAATTATGCGACGTGCAGATCAATTATGTTCATTTTGTTTAGGTTATGGCTTAGGCGTGGATTTTAGCCGTGCGGATGGCACCATGCTGGGGGTAACAGTTAATTTCGATGACAAAGGCCCTAGTGCGTTACGGCTGTTATGTGCTGCTGACGTGTTAGTAGAAATTGTACAAAATGCGCCAAATTCGCAGCAAGTGGCGTTAGATGAATTAATGTTGGATTGATGTAATTATGAGTGGAGCACAGCAAGGCGGCGACGATAAAAACTCAATGGCCCTTTTATGGATCGTGGGTTTTATTTTTGGCGTTGGCGTAATAGTTTGGCTATTATTTGCACCGCAATTGAAATATGTGTTTATCAAAATTCGCATGCTTGAAATGTATTTGGTAACTGCCGTATTAGATTTGCTGCCAGATTCAATTCCTACTTTGCACGATATTCGTGCTACTGCTGACAAGACTCTTGAAGTTACTAAAGTTATGACGCCAGATCAACTAACCGGTACTTACGCTGGGCAATTAAGTGCAGTGGTGGGCGGTTATTTGCGCATTCCGGTTACAATATTATTAGCGCTGTTTGCATATTTAATGTACGGGCGCAATATAAAAATGCGTTACCGCAAAAAATACACGATGGATTCATTAGCTAAACAAGAAGCTGTAGTTTGGCCGCAAATTAATCCAGTAATTGATCAAAAAATCGAAGAAGCTGATATCGATCATGGGATCTGGGCTATGGCGCAACCACCAATAGAATTTTGCAAAGCATACAAATTAATTAGCATTAGCGTAGAAATGCCAACCAATGTTTTGTCCAAGGGTCCACAATTTCACATGATCTTAGATAAACAACGCACAACGCGTTTGTTTGCTTCACAATTGGGCAGATTATGGCAAGGACCGGAAGCACTCCCAATTCATAGGCGCGCCTTATTAGCGGCAATTGTTGCGCGTGCTTGTCGTGACACAAAAGCAGCACAGAATTTAATTAAACAAATCAACAAGTCTTGTGTGGGCGGTAAATTAGATAAGTTAGACTTCAGTGGTGCAGATGCGTTATGGAAAAAACACATCAACGCGCGGGAGATTCAAGAAATTATTCATCGTCACGCATATGAAAGCACCGTGTTTATTGGGTTATTATTGTTTGCGCGTCAAGACGGTGTGTTTGCGTCTGCAGACTTCTTATGGTTGAAGCCATTGGATAGAAAATTCTGGTATTTATTAAACAACGTTGGCCGTCAAACCGCATTTTGCGAAGCTGCGGGCGTGCACGCGCATTATTTAGCGGAATGTGCATTACGCAGACCATTAGGTGTACCAATGGTGCAGGAAGCAACTAAAGCATTGGAAATAGCGTTGCAAGATATGATTTATGTACCAAGTGCAGAAGAAAAGGAACAATTGCTGAAGCAAGTTGCTGAAACAACGTAGTTGTCATCCCCGAAAATGCGCAGCATTTATCGGGGATCTAGATCAGGGAAGGATCGATGGTCGATGAAATTCGTGGCATAGAAGCCAAGCATGAAAGCGCCGCGCAGCAGATAGCGCGCGATACGCGCCCGCTTGGTACGCGTTTTGCTGAATTTCTCACGCTTCCTGCAACTAATTTTGTATTTACATTTACTGGCATTGCATTATGCTTTGTGATGCCGGCAGTTGCAGACATAATACTCGTAGTATTATTTTCTTTGTTCTTGTTTTCGTATACACGCAAAAGTACTTTACCATTTAGACTGCCAGAATCTTCCGAGGCGATGGATTATAACGACTTGGTCCCAGGCACCAGCAAACCGCGTATGGCACGCGGCATATCATTTTTTGGTAATGATCGCACAACCCAAGAAGAGTTATGGTTTTCTAATGAAGATATGCGTACCCATGTGTTGATATTCGGATCAACTGGTAGTGGTAAAACTGAAGCCTTGGTTTCTATAGCATGTAATTCACTAATTCAAGCCAGCGGATTCATTTACATTGACGGTAAAGGCGATAACAGTTTATTTGCCAAGATATTCTCCATGGTTCGAACTATTGGCCGTGATGATGATATGTTACTAGTAAATTTTATGACCGGTGCACGCGACGTTATTGGTGCGCAAACCAGTC
>DATIHV010000285.1:0-5134 GCA_035480295.1 Gammaproteobacteria bacterium | reverse complement strand
AAATGAGGTTTTCTAGCCTCATCGATGTGTTAGATCTAGATGTTATTTTCATTCCTGTCGTGGGATTTGATAGCCACGGGCGGCGCCTGGGGCGTGGCGGAGGCTATTACGATGCCACACTTGCTGATTGCCACAAGCGCGCCTTAAAAAAATGGCCCAAATTGGTTGGGCTAGCGTATAGCTGCCAACACGTTGACGAAGTTCCTGCAGACGTATGGGATTGGCAATTAGATGCTGTTGTGACAGAAAGTGATGTCTTTAGGTTTACCGATTAACCTTAGAACAAGCCCGCGGCGTAGCTGCTGACAAATATCCCAAAGCTCAATAGTACTATTAGAGCAAAAAGTAAATCCGGTTTACGTTTTATCACTGCCTTATCCTATGTTATTATTGACAAAAAAGCGTTTCTTATAATTTAGTCGCCATAGTTATAAAATGCAAAGTAAAACTTATATAGCGACATATACACCAAATGTCATGAGTATACAAATATGTCAAATGACTTATACGCGATGAAACTCAGTGCCGCTAAGGCAACGCTGGAGTATATTTCTGAAGATCAAATCATCGGCGTCGGGACTGGTAGCACAGTAAATATTTTCATAGAGCAACTTGCCACTGTTAAAAACAAAATTGCTGGTGCTGTTGCCAGCTCGGAAAGCACTGCCAGCGCACTCAAAGCGCACGGCATTCCAGTTGTTGATTTTAATAGCGTAGATGTTTTGCCGCTATATGTAGACGGCGCTGATGCATACAATACGTTAAAACAGTTAATCAAAGGTGGTGGCGGTGCATTAACCCGCGAAAAGATCCTCGCATATGCGAGCAAGAAGTTCGTTTGTATCGTAGATGCATCCAAAAAACCTAGCGTACTGGGAGAGAGCGCAGTACCAGTAGAAGTAATACCAATGGCGCGCAGCCTTGTAGCACGCGAATTGGTTAAATTAGGTGGTCAACCGCAATATCGTAATAACTTCACCACTGATAATGGCAATATCATACTGGATGTTTTCGGATTGCAAATCACGCAACCTATAGAACTCGAACATAAAATTAAACAAATCATCGGCGTTGTAGAGAGTGGCATTTTTGCTACACGATCTGCAGATGTTATTTTGGTTGGTGAAGCAACCGCTGTTAAAAAGATATGAGATAAAAACCATGAGTACACTTAATGCAGTTATAGTCATTCCAGCGCGTTATGGCTCAACCCGTTTTCCGGGCAAACCGCTGGCCAAGATTGGCAATAAAACTTTGCTACAGCACGTATGCGATGCTGCAAGCAACGCCGCGAAACATATTCCTGGAGTGGAGCTTTTAGTCGCTACAGATGATGTACGCATCATGCAACATGCAGCTGAGATCAATGTTGCCGCCGTAATGACACCAATCGAATGTGCCACTGGCACCGATCGCGTTATAGCCGCGATCAAACAATTACCACACAAACCGCAATTTGTAATTAATCTGCAAGGCGATGCTCCACTGACACCAATTGCAGTTATTGTAGCGTTATTAAATGCTTTAAAAACCGATCCAATCGTAACCCCCGTAATGCAATTAAACTGGTCCGATTTAGATGTATTACGTGCAGCAAAACGTACAAATCCTTTTAGTGGCACTTCTGCTATAGTGAACGCGCAAAACGAAGCATTGTGGTTTTCCAAGCAAATTATTCCAGCAATTCGATCTGAGGATAAATTACGCAATAGCAGTCCTAAATCACCTATATACCAACATTTAGGTATTTATGGTTATTCGCTAGAAGCTCTAGAAATTTTTGCGAGTTTACCACTTGGACATTATGAACAATTAGAAGGTTTAGAGCAGTTACGCTTATTAGAAAATGGCTACAAAATTAAAGCGGTGCCAGTTGTATTAGAAAATCTATACGCCTGGCGTGGGGTGGATACAATTGAAGATGCGCAATTTGTAGAGCAAATACTAGAACAGGAAAATTTCACAATATGACAACGATTTTAATCGCACGGCACGGTAATACATTTGATCCAGGACAAGTAGCTGTACGCATCGGCCTGCGTACTAATTTGCCATTATCTGTTTCTGGACAAAAGCAAGCTAAGAATTTAGGACATTATCTTAAGCAATATAAAATTACACCTGTAGCAGCGTATACTAGTCATTTAAAAAGATCACAAGAAACTTTACGTATTGCACTAGAAGAGGCTGGATTAAAATTAACGCCAGATATTCGCGCAATGTTTGATGAAATAGATTATGGTCCTGATGAAGGCAAAACATATGAAGAAATTATACAACGCATTGGTGCCAAAGCTTTAGAAGATTGGGACACAATGGCTGTTGTACCTCAGGGTTGGATCGCAAATGTTGATCAGATTGTGCAAAATTGGAAAGATTTTGCAAATGAAGTAGTCTCTAAATATCCTAATCAAACTGTAATAGTTGTAACCAGCAATGGTATTGCACGTTTTGCTCCATATCTAACCAACAATTTCTTTGGCTTTAGCCAAAATCATAAAATCAAATTAGCTACCGGTGCGTTTGGATCACTATCGTATCATGCTGGAAATTGGCAAATTGATTACTGGAATGAAGTACCACAAGCAGTCGAGTAAAGATTAGAGTGAGATTAAGGAGAAGAACAGAGGGATTAAGAGATTAGGACAGATGTTGTGTAGACGCTTCGGAATTTTATGATTTGCAGGTCAAAACCAATTTTCTATCTTGGTAACTTTATAGTTGTTGTTTGAGGTGGCCCATATTGCTATGGGCCACTACAACTACATTTAACAAACTACATTCCTCGGACGTCTACACACGCAATCTAGTTTTAGAGCATTGCACCAAACTTGAATTGAACACCTAGAGTCATAACGAAAATGTCTTCGTATGATGGTCTTGTGTCAGCATACTTGTAGTTTCTAACTGATGCGTATACTGCACTGTGGATCTTGCATAGGTCTTGTGTAACACCCACGCTCCAAGAGTTGCCTCTGTCGCTGTTTTGGATTGAATTTCTGCTTTGGAACCAGTCTACAGCAACGTTTGTTTTACCGTAGTTTGTGAAGCAGAATTTTTTACCTAGTTGTACGTACCAGAAGCCGTATTCATCTAAGCCTTTAACAATCTTACGTCTTTGACCACCAGCTACCGCTGCGTTGAAACCAGTTGGTTTGTGTTCAACAGCTAAAGAACCTGACCACGCTCTTCTGTCTCTGTACCCAGTGCCAGCAAATGTGCTGAATGGTTCACGAGTTGATCCATCACGATTGTACCAAGCACCAGCTACGCCAGCGCCAAACATGAAGTCATCCCAACATCCAGAATAACGTAATGCTACGTCAAAGAATGTTCGTCTTGTTTGTGCAGCAAGTAAGCTTGCAGTGATTTCATCTTCAAGTGTTAAAGAAGCAAAGTTCTTTGTAACGTTACCATAAGAAACGCTTGCTTTAAAGCCCATCCAATCAGCTGTATCGTAACGTACACGATCTTTTGTGCTCAAAACGCCATTGAATGAATCGATATCACCAACACCATTCAATGCATTAAACACGATGTTAACGTTAGGGCTTGTACTAGCAGCGTTGTTAGCATTTTTGATGATGAAAATCATGCCACCAGCATTGTTCGCTACGCTTGAACCTAAAGATGTTTGGTTAGTGCCAGCATAGGAAATGTTTGTAATATTCCATGATGCTGCTTCGCCTAGACCTAAAGATAATTTACCCCACATGCCAGCGGAAGCCCATGCTTCTAACTTGCGTGCGTAAACGATGTGGTTCAATAGATCTTCTGTTACTAATTCACTTGCTAATCTTGTGTTGTTTGGTAGGAATTCTAATTCCGCAACACCACCGAATGTAACGCATTTGTTTAAATGTGCAGAAGACATAACACCAACTTTACTTGGAGAATAGTTGTTATCCCCAAATATGCCGGTATCCATTTCTTCAGTCCACACTTGTTCGTAAACTTTGTTGACTTCAGCATATAACTCTACATGAGCGCACGCTGTTCCTGCAAACATAGCCAACGTTGCAGCTGCGGCCATTATTTTAACTTTGTCTAAATTCAATCTATCCATGTTTATGTCACCTACGATAAAAAATAAGAATTGTTACCCGATACAAATCATTAACTAAGATTATAGCGTCAACAATTAAAAAATCAACTGTTTGATGATATTTAATTGGTTGTAATAATAATTAACACTCTGCACCTGGCATTTTATTACGCTCATTCCTTTTATTCCTTATTAATATGTTTTAACAATATTAATGTTACCAACTATTAAACATACAAATTGAATGCGCTCAGGAAAGCGTGGTCATTGACCATTAAACCACACTTTCACAATAAAATGAAATAGCTATTTATTTATTATGACATAGAAGCAATATGCTGACCTAGACAATACTTTTTACTATTTTGTTTCACATGCGTTAACTGTCAGCATTCCCTGATTTATGCAGGTGATCATAGCTTCTTTTTGTGCTTTGGAAAGTTGTTTGATCTTGTATTCAACTTGCAATGCAACATCCTTGTTACCTATTGCAAGTTGCAAAACTAATTTCAAGGGGGCTTTACCACGTAAATATTTTGCAGTGCGCTTACCTTGTGCACAATGCTCGCGCACACGACGCGTTACATCAGTAGTAATACCAGTATATAAAGATCTGTCTGCGCAACGAATGATATAAACGTACCAAGCCTTAGGCGTGCATGGCGATTTTTTGCTCGAGTTCTCCGTTCGCATACTTGTTAGCCATTTGCTCTATCATCAACGGTTTAATTTTACTAGCTTGTCCCGCGGTAGCAAATTCTTCATAACGCGCTTCACAAATTTTTTGCATAGCGAGCATAGCTTCAGCGTTATATTTGCGCGGATCAAATTCCTTTTTATTTATAGCTAAATATTTACGCAACGCACCAGTGGCAGCTAAGCGTAGATCTGTATCTATATTAATTTTGCGTACACCATGCTTTATTCCCAACTGAATTTCAGCGACAGGAACACCATAGGTCTCTGCAATATCGCCACCGTATTCGTTTATTACATCTAACCATTCTTTAGGTACTGAAGACGAGCCATGCATCACTAGGTGCGTGTTAGGCAGTTTCTTGTGTATTTGCTTAACTCGGTCAATTGCCA
>DATIHV010000284.1:0-10849 GCA_035480295.1 Gammaproteobacteria bacterium | reverse complement strand
CCACGCATTTTTGCTGCTTCAAGCAAACGACGCGTAGAGTATAAATCGGGTACTCTAGAAAGGATAGCTATGTTCATGTGTTTTAAATACCGAAAAAGAAGGATCGCTGCGGATCGACTAGAAATTTACGGCGTAATGCAGTACGGCCGATCAATAATCTGAAGCCCATACTATCGCGATTAGTTAGAGTAATTTCAATGGGCCAAGTCTGAGCCCCAAGAAGTAAGTTGGTTAAAATTGTTGTGCGCAATTCTTTTTGTCCACTTGAGCTTTTAACGTAACGTTGATCAATAACATCTGCATGACATGGAATACTACATTTACTATTCTTTTGTAAAGGGTGTACGAAGAATTTTGCTCTAACTTTGCCAGTTTTTGTTTTATATACCTGAATATCATAGGCATGGAGTGCGGAAGAGCGTGCTCCGGTGTCGATTTTGGCTTTAATTTTTTCTATGCCCAGATCGGGGAAAGCAACCCATTCGCGCCAGCCAATTATTTGTTTCACTAACTTGCGTGTCATTTTATGCTACTTACAAAGCTATTGCAGAGGTATTTTTACTATAGCACTGTTTTGATATTTACTTAGAATGGGCTTTGTTGCTTAAAAACTTTAACGTAAGCATGTTTAATGTAATTGCTGCAGCAAGTGGCACGCAAATTGTGATCAGCAACCCATATGGCACAAGTATGCCGCTTAACAGAAATGCAAAGCCGGTAATTATAATGCCGGGTAATGCATATTGGAGTTGCGTATGTACATGATCTTCTAATGTCGTATGTGTGCTTAAACATGACATGATCGTTGTATCTGCAATTGGTGACACGTGATTCCCGGCCACACAGCCCGATAAAAGCGCGCCTAGAACTGGAAATAGGATTGGAATTTGCGTAAGTGTAGGATGGTGCGGTGCATTAATCATTGATAAAACCAGCGGAATTACAATCGGGAACATCATCGCTGCTGTACCCCACGCGCTGCCAATTGTGAAAGCAATAATGCAACCAGCAAAAAATATAATCATTGGTAGCGCAGTAATATTTACAGAATTCAACATCATATTGGCTAAATATTCACCAGTATGTAATTGATTGCGCAACAAATCGCCAAAAGTCCAGGCTAAAATCAGCACTACCGATGCTGACCACATTAACTTGATCCCATCCCAATAAACCATCGGTAATTGGCGAATCGTGATGCGTTTACGTAACACAAAGAAAATTGTGCACACTACTAAAGTAATATCGCCACCGACAAATAAACCCGCTGCCGCAGATGCTTGTTGAAACGCACCGGTAATGGAGTTATGTCCACCTAATAACCACCAACCACCGGAATGCAAAATTCCGCCAAGCACTGAAACTAACAGCACAACAATTGGGAAGAAAAATTCCAATAAGGTAGTGTGCTGCGGATTATGCTCGATGTTTTTTTCTTTGTCGGCAACTGCGCGGTGCCCACCGAATAGGTTACCCGTGCTATGCGCAATGTCTTCGAATTTTTTCATTAAGCCGAAACTTATGCGGCTGCGCACAATAAACCACATGCTGGCAATCAAAATAAACGAGTAGAACAAGAACGGAATAATATTTACAAAAGTCGTAAATGGATTAGCCACAATTAGCGTGCTTTTATTAATCGTTTCGCTAATGCCGTTATCGCCTAAAAAGCCTACAATTGCCGCCACCCAGCTGGAAAAAGGGCATAAGATCGCAAGCGATCCGGACATGGAATCTACTAAAAAAGCCAGTTTGGCACGTGGCACCTTTTGTGTATCAGTTAATGGATACATTACTGCGCCGGTGGTTAAACAGCTAAGGTAATCATCCACAAATAAGCCACTAGATAGTATTAATGACGCAGTTTCCGCGCTTTTGCGGCTTTTAACTTTGCGTTTTGCAAACACGCTGTATGCATACGCACCGCCGGAAATTTGCAGCATCGTGATGAATATGCCGAGGATTAGCAGGAATATGCAGATAAACAAATTACTTGTTTGCCAAAAGTGATCAACAGAAAAGAAATTGTAAAATTCTAAATTTTTCCACAGCGTTAAGAATACATGTTTCAATGTGGCCACAGGGGCGAAGTTGCCGGCAATCACTGCCGCTAGAAAAATCCCCGCAGATAAGGACAACATGATTCGGTGAGTTAGGTACCCAAGAACGAGCACAACTAACGGCGGCAGTAGCGAAACGAGGGTTATATAATTGTCCATAGCTAATATAGTTTGTTGATTGAGCAGCTATTATAACTTAGCTGGTCACCAACTCCAAGCCTACTGTAAAAATTGCTTGGTGGCATTGTGCTGCACTTGTACTGTTTGTGCCGGTTGCCATTCTGCATCGCCTTGTTTACGAAAATAGATGGTAAAGCTGCCAGCGCTTTTAATCGTAAAGGGTAATTTTACAATTAACGGCACCGCTTCTAGCTTGCCGAAAAAATTTTCATCGCCGATTTCAAGTGAAAATGGCATGGGATCTTGAATGGCGTCGCCGCGGATCTCAAATTGTAATGTGGTTTTTTCGAACAACTGCATTTTAAATTGCAGCCAAATCCCTAATATAATTTGTGCGGGAATCGCGTTTAAGATGATCAGCTCAGGATAGACACCGATCAAAATAAATTTGCCGTTATCTTCGCGACGTATATCGTCGCAGACTATGGAGTGCAATAGAGTTATAGAGGGGATACGTTTAGCCATGAACTTACCTAACTGGCGATTAAAAACAGTCTTGCATTATACTATGGAAAGGTCTTAAAGAGGATCAAGACATGGAGCCAATTTGGCTTAAAAGCTATCAACCCGGGGTGCCGTCCACAATCAATCCCGATGCATATCCCAACCTAAATGCGTTATTTGCCGAAGCCTTTGCAAAATATAAAGAGTTACCGGCATTGACTAATATGGATCAAGTTCTAACTTATGCGCAGGTTGATGCACAGGCAAAGGATTTTGCAGCATTTTTGCAAAACACTCTGCAATTGCCTAAAGGCGAACGCGTTGCATTAATGATGCCGGATATAATGCAATATCCTATAGCTATGCTGGGAATTTTGCGTGCTGGCTGTACGGTAGTGAACGTAAACCCTCTATACACGCATGATGAATTTATAGTGCAATTGCGCGACTCGCAGGCTAGCACTATCGTGGTGTTAGAAAATTTTGCGCATATAGTTTCGGATTCGATTGCTGAAACTTCAATAAAACACATAATTGTTGCTAAAATCAGCGATGTTTTTCCGCCGCATAAGGCGTGGCTGGTGGATGTAGTGGTGCGTTATATTAAACGTATGGTGCCAGCATGGAAGTTTGACAAATTTTATTGGTACAAAGATGCCATTGCTGCAGGCCAGCAAACGGTATTTAAACCGGTCGCGATTGGTAGCGACGACGTAGCATTTTTACAATACACAGGCGGTACTACCGGTCCACCGAAAGGCGCTATGCTAACCCATCGTAATATGGTAGCAAATGTGCTGCAGGCCTCGGCTTGGATGAGCAAATTATTAGTGCCACGTAAAGAAATTATTATTACTGCGCTGCCGCTGTATCACATATTTTCGCTGACAGCTAATTGTTTAACGTTTATATATTATGGCGCACTAAACGTCTTGATTACCGATCCGCGTGATAAAAAAACCTTTCTTAAGCAATTGAAAAAACACAAATTTACTGCAATAACCGGGGTAAATACGCTATTTAATTTATTATTAAATATCCCCGGATTTGCGAGTGTAGATTTTTCGCATTTAAAAGTTGCCTTGGGTGGCGGCATGCCAGTACAAAAAGTTGTTGCTGATCGTTGGCAAGAAGTAACCAAGCGTCCGTTGCTCGAAGCATATGGTTTATCCGAGACTTCGCCGGCAGTATGCATCAATCCTATGAATTTAAAATCTTATAACGGCACGGTTGGCTTACCGGTGCCGTCTACGGATATATCGATCCGCGATGATCATGGTGCTGAGGTGGGGCTTGATGTACCTGGTGAACTTTTTGTACGCGGGCCACAAGTTATGCGCGGTTATTGGCGTCAGGAAGACGAAACAAAATTAGTACTAAGCGCAGATGGTTGGCTGAATACCGGCGATATTGCGACGATCAATGCGGGCGGGTTTATATCCATCGTCGATCGTAAAAAAGATCTAATCATGGTTTCTGGATTTAAGGTTTATCCGAACGAAGTTGAAAACGTGTTATCTTCCATGCCCGGTATTAAAGAAGTAGCCGTAGTCGCAGCTCCAGATGAGGTGGCAGGTGAAATGGTCAAAGCCTTTATCGTAAGCAGCGATCCAAGTCTCGATCGCGACAAAGTGCGTGCATACTGCAAACTGCACCTAACAGGTTACAAAATACCTAAAGTAGTAGAATTTAGAGACAGTTTACCAAAATCAAACGTAGGAAAAATCTTACGCCGCGCGCTTAAATAGTTTTACTTAAATTGCTTCACTGGGGATAGTAATATTTAATTCTAATACCGAGAAGTCGCCTTCATTTTGTAATTGTACTTGGATCCGCTCGCGATCAATTTGCGCATATTTACTTACCACATCTAGCAGCTCTTTGTGCAGCTGTGGTAAATAATCTGGCTTGTTGCTATTATTGGCGCGTTGATGCGACACCACGATTTGCAAACGCTCTTTGGCCGTCGATGCGGAACTTTGCTTCTTAAAGCGTATCAGATCTAATATACTCATACGGTTTCACCTTTAAAAATACGCATATTTTTTAAGAAGTTCCAGCCCTTAGAACTTTGTTGAGCAACCTCTGGCTCTCCTAACAATTTAGACACTGCAGCACGATAAGCAAATTTTGCGTCATTATCCACATCCAAGGTAATCGGAATACCTTGATTTGAAGCGCTTAATACCGCTTGAGATTCTGGAATAACGCCTAATAAGTCTACCGCAAGAATTTCTTGAATATCTTCAATACTTAACATTTCGCCGCGTTTGACGCGTGCTTGTGAAAAACGCGTAATGAGTAAGTGTTTTTTAACTTCATGGCCTTCTTTAGCCAATTTTGAATCGCTGTTTAATACACCGATGATGCGATCTGAGTCGCGTACGGATGAAACTTCCGGGTTAGTGATGATAATTGCTTCTTCGGCATAATATAAAGCCATCAAAGCGCCACGCTCAATCCCAGCCGGTGAATCACAGATTATGTATTTAAAATCTTTCTTTAATAACTCGATTACTTTTGCCACGCCTTCTTGCTGCAATGCATCTTTATTACGAGTTTGCGATGCAGGCAGAATGTATAAATTTGGTTCGCGTTTGTCTTTGATTAAAGCTTGGCTTAATGTTGCTTCGTCATTGATTACGTTAATGAAATCATAAATCACGCGGCGCTCACAGCCCATGATTAAGTCTAGATTACGTAAGCCAATATCAAAGTCGATGACTACGGTTTTTTTGCCGCGGCGTGCGAGCTCTGCTCCAATAGCGGCTGTAGAAGTGGTTTTGCCAACACCGCCTTTGCCGGAGGTTACAACTATTACTTTTGCGTCTGCCAAGTTTCACATCCTCGTTGTTTCTTTCCCTTAGGGATACTATTAAATATTAACTATAGCGTAGTAATTTGCAAGCGATCATCCTTAATATGGATTTGCGCTGCAATTTTCCATGCGTGTCGCTCAATATCTTCACTAATTTTATAACTGCCTGCCACTGAAACAAGTTCAGCTTCTAAACTTTGACAAAAGATTCTCGCCTTTTGATTGCCATTGATGCCGGCCAATGCTCGACCGCGTAGCGCGCCGTACACATGAATATTGCCATCGGCGATCAGCTCTGCGCCGTGGCTAACTTGATTGATTATGATCAAGTCTCCATCTGGCGCATATATTTGCTGCCCAGATCGTACCGGTGTAGTAATTATTTTGCTAGTAATGGTTTTAGGTGCAATTTGTGCCGCGGTAGAAAGACGTTCCTTTTCGCGCGGATCAGGTGTGTCACGTAAAATTGCCAAACCGCTACGTATAGCAGCTTGCATCTGTTCTTGCGTGGCATTGCGAATGCCAACCGGAATAAGTTTTAATTCTTCTAAAGTTGCTTTCAAACGGGCAAAATCTAATGTGGAATTTGGTTGATTAGCTATTCTTAAATCCAACACTATAGGAGCATGGTGAAAAAAATTCGGCGCTTGCTGAACTTTGGCCAGCAGCTGCTCTTTCACTGCTTCTATATCAGCAGTAAAAATTTGTAGCGTTGTTAGCGTAAACAGTCCGCCTTTTAGTTGGAATGCTACTAGGTCGATTGACATAGGATTTCCCGTAAAAATATTTTACAATATAGCGTGTTCTTGGAAATGGACGCAAGTCACTGGAGTTAAATTGAGCGAGTCAATTACATATAAAATCTATCTCGATAAATTAAAGCAGCATCTTTTGTGCGTAGAATGCACTATACGAAATCCCACAGAAGACGGGCAAGTAGTGTCCATTCCTGCATGGGTGCCGGGTAGTTATTTGATCCGTGATTTTGCAAAGCACATAGTGGCGATTAGCGCCACTAGTCATGGCGCCGAAGTAAACATGCAGAAGCTCAGCAAAAATGTCTGGCAATGTGCGCCATGTAGTGGTCCTTTAGTAATTACGTATTTCGCGTATTGCTTTGATTTAGCTGCTAGAGGCGCATACGTAGATCATACGCGTGTGTTTTTTGATGGCGCTAGGATATTTTTGATAGTTGAGGGTGAAGAAGAGCAAACTAGAACTGTAGAAATTGTGCCTTCACAGTTTACTAAAAGCGCGCAGTGGCGCTGTGCGACCAGCATGACGCCGTTGAAAATCGATGCCGCTGGTTTTGGCACTTATGTAGCCAACAACCATTTAGAATTAATTGATCACCCATTTGAAATTAGCGACTTTAAGAGTTTAGAATTTGAAGTTGCCAACGTACCGCATAAAATCATTGTGAGTGGCAAAGCTGTGGCCGATTATGACCGTTTGGTCGCCGATGTACAAAAAATCTGCGCGTCACAGGTACAATTTTTCGGTGAACTTCCAAAATTACGTCAATACATTTTTATTTTGAGCATAGTTGCTAAAGGGTGGGGCGGTATAGAGCATCGTGCTTCTAGCAGTTTAGTATCGACGCGATCTGCATTGCCAAAGTTCGGTGAAGAAACTAAAAGCTCTGATTATAAGTCATTGTTGGGTTTATTTAGCCACGAATATTTTCATTTATGGAATGTGAAGCGCATCAAGCCGGAAGTATTTTTAAATCCAGATTTGAATCGAGAAGTATATACGCGTCAGTTATGGATCTTTGAGGGCATAACTGCCTACTACGATAACCTCAATTGTGTGCAAGCGCAGGTTTTGACGCCAAAAGAATATATACAAATCCTGCAAGATGATATTAACGTGATGCTGCAAACACCAGGTATGCATAAACAAACCTTAGATGAATCAAGTTATGATGCGTGGATAAAGTTTTATCAGCCGGATGAAAATACCGTAAATTCATCGATTAGTTATTATCTAAAAGGTTGCTTAGTCGCGCTGGCGTTAGATTTATTGATCATCAAAAACACCAAACGTAAACAAAGCTTGGCCGATATTATGCAAATATTGTGGCAACAATATGGCAAAACCGGCTTAGGTTTACCGGAAGGATATTTTGAACAATTAACCTATGAAATTATCGGCGAAGATTATCGCGAATTTTTTGATATGGCAGTGCGCAGCACCAAGCCTCTAGAGTTGACACATTTGCTGCAGTCTGTAGGCGTAAAATATAAAAACAAACCATTATCGGTGTTAGATAATGTAGGTTTAAAAGTGCAAACTGATCAAAATAAACTCACAGTTAAATCGGTACTGAACGATTCTGTGGCCGAACACGCAGGGTTGGCGCCAAATGACGTGATAGTGGCGGTTAATAATTTTGCTGTTAATAATAGCAATTTTGAATCCACCCTTGGCGCAAATCCAGCGCATGAAGAATTACAGTTGCATGTGTTTCGTAATGATATCTTGTTAGAATTAGTGATGCTAAATCCGCCATTGTCTAATCAATTGTGTGAGCTGGAAATTGTTGATGATGCAGATGAACAACAGTTGCAGAATAGACAAAAATGGCTAGGTGCCTAGCCAGGTGCTGACGCCGTTATAATTACACCCGGTAGGTAAAACCGATATAGACGTAAAACCTATGTCGGTAATCAACGCCGCATTAGGTGTAAAGTTACCGCATTCAAACTGCAAGTTATTGCCTGTTACTAATGCACCTAAAACTAGCGTGCGATTATTTACTGCCACGGTAGAAAACACATTCCCTTGCACAACTGCGGTTATTAGCACGCCGTTACCGCTGGCTGACAATAATAGGCTTTGTATGGTGTCTGGCAATGGAGTAGCAGTAGTATTTGTAACCGGAACACCAAAAGTTAAACTGGTTGGTGCGCCCTGCAATATATCACCAGCTTGCGGCAATCTTTGCTCAATGCTCCAAAATGTAGAAATAGAAGATCGATATTCTGCCAATGTTTGCACCGTTTCCATGACGGCAGCGCGTTGAATGTAATTTACGTAATTAGGGATCCCAGCTGCGGCAAGCAGGGCGATAATAGTAATCACTATCATCAATTCTACTAGCGTGAAGGATTTTGTGTTAGTTTTGTTGCTTGTCAAGATGACTCTCTTCGGCGTTTACATATTTTAGATCATAGCTGGTGGCGTCATTACGCGCCAGTGACACTTTACTAGGCTCGGCATCAATCCAAAGCAGCTAGGTAATTATGTAAAATCCGCCGTTGAATGATGATTTGCGTCAATAAGGTGTTTACCAAAATCGAGCAAAATAAACATAAAATCAACGCAACTAATAACGCATTACCCCGCATGTTTTGCCCGCACGGTTTTGATCGCAAACGGGCTGCTTTTTTTAAGTAAAACATGTGCTATAACCTCGTAAGTTTTTAAATCTAAGTCTCTGATTTCTACAGTGAAATTGTCTAGATCTTCAACTAGTGCCTGCGCATTATGCACAATATCGTCGCGATATAACGCGTAAGTAGGCACCTTGTCCGCACTGGGTACCACCGACTTGCGCATGTAATACACGATATCTCCTGCAATACCGTGGATTATTAGTAGATCGGATAATGGCTTGATCTGTTTGCTGGCAATTTGTTGTTGTATAGATCGCGCACCTAAACGATCGCATGCGCCATTTTGTGTGCTACAAAAATCCACGCTTAACGCAAAATGCTGTAAATCATAGCGAATATAATGCCTAGCTACAAGTTTAGAATGTTGAAGCTTAAATTTTTGACTTAATTTCACATAAGTTTGCAATAAAATACTTGTATAATGCAATGTGCATGAGCATATAACGAGGCTAAGCAGGGCAGCGATCAGGCTTTCGAGCAAAGTGTAGCCACTAAGGTGTTTTATGTTAAGCATTTAATCGCTTAAGACCGCGTTATCTAGTTCCGTGGCGTGCAGGATAATGCGGCATAACAAATTGGTATTGGCCATAAACATGGTGCTGATAATGCTTAAGGCAATTAAAACTTCGCATAGTGTATTCATAGTTCCTCCTCAGAATTAGCATCGTAGCGCCCATGAACTGAATATTTAATCGTGATTTTTGTGAGGACGTATATGCTGCAAGGTCATCGCAGTTGAGGATTTAGGATTCTGCTAATACAATTAGACTATGAGCCATAATATAAAACACATAATTGCAATTTTATTAGTGCTATGCAGCACATCTTTGCGCGCGGAATGTAAATACGTGCCTGAAGATCCATACGTTGAAGTCAATCGGGTGTCGTTTTATTTTAATCACATGTTGTTTGCGCTTTATATTAAACCGGCCACCAAGCTCTATGATTTATTGCCCCTACCTGCCAAAGAAGGCGCAAATAACTTTATTCAAAATATTCGCATGGCGTGCTACACCGCTAACAGCGTGTTGCAAGGTAAATTCACGCAAGCTGGCAAAGGCGTACTGCGTTTTGCAGTTAACAGCACTTTAGGGATAGCTGGCCTGTTTGACGTAGCCGCGGAAATAGGTTTGCCGGAAAAAATTGAAACCATGGGGAATACGTTTTACAAGTGGGGCTGGAAAGAGTCCAGCTATTTGGTGATCCCTTTGATAGGGCCCAGTACGATCCGCGATGGGATAGGCATAGCTGGTGACTACTTCATTAATCCATCAGCCTATTTCCCGCCTGAATATTGGAATCCATATTATGTGCTGGTTTTGATTAACACCAATTATCGCGCTAAACAGATCCAAGATTTAGTTTCAATTGCGGGTGTAAACGATTATGATTTTGTGCGCAGCAGTTTCTTACAACACAGGCATTATGAATTAACCGGTGAGGCGCTCTCGCCAGAAAGTTCCTACGCCAATGACGGCAAAGATCTAGCCGGCCCGCCAGATTGATTTAATCACAACAAGTGTGCGTACAGCATGATCCAAAAGCGATTGACGCTAATTGCTGCATTGTTTTTCGCACCATAAGTAGCATACGTAATATTCAGATCAATTTGCTTAGTAAGCTGCGCATTTACATATATATCCAATTCTTGTCCGGCAAATTTAGCCCCAGGACCTTTATCTAATAGAAATACATGATACGTAGTGCCGCCAGTAAGCATGCGCCACACCGCGCTAAGCGTTGCATAGGCATCTTGCAACCCGCGCGGCGGTGTAGTGGTAAAAGCCTGCGCCATGCCATTAAAATTGTCTACGCTGCCAAGAGGAGTTATAAACATTTTGTTGGGTGAACCAGATGAACTGCCACCCAAGCGTTCAAAGCCTAGTAACGCAGTCCAATAATCTATAGTTTTGCTGACATAAAAATGCATGTACGCTACGTTATAA